>JAGATO010000344.1 GCA_017621195.1 Bacillota bacterium
GTCTGGCGTTCCTGCTCGATCCGCTTCATTGCCGCCGTCAGAATCCGACGCTGCTCCATTTCGCTCAGGGGCTCCGCTCCGCCTTCTCCCATCATGGCGTCCAGCATTTCCTCTGTGGGCGCAAAGCCTTCCATCATCTTTTCTATTTCATTTCCCTTTTGACTCATCGAATGATTCCCCTTTCTTCCAGCGTTTTACGCAGTGCCCGACGGCCGCGGTACAGCCGGTTTTCCACCTGCTTCTCCGTCAACCCCAGAATCTCGCCAATCCGGTTCACCCGCAGCTCCATCCAGTAGCGCAGGAGAAAGATCTCCCGATCCGGTGGCGGAAGCTGTTCCACCGTCTCCCACAGGATGCGGCGGTTTTCCCGATCCGCCAGCTGTTTGGCAAAGTCCGGATCTTCCGCCAGCTCTGCAGCGGCATCCTCCGTCATTTCCTCCATGGACACATGGTTGGTGCGCCGACGGCGCGCCATATCGATGGCCACGTGACGGGCGATGCCGCAGGTGTAGCTGTACAGCGTAGCATGGCCGACACCATGTCTCGGTTCGTCAGTACTCTCGTCCGGATTGAAGCCGACGCTTCTTTCTGCGCTGAAGTCGGCGCTTCCTCGCCACAGGCGCACGAAGGTTTCCGCCACGCACTCCTCCACATCCTGACGTGCATCGACTCCCAGAATGTTGGCGGCAATCCACTTCACCGCGCCGCCGTATTGTTCCATGGCCAGCCGCAGTCCTTCCTCAGGCTTGCTTCGCAAAAGCTCCCATATTTTGTTATCTTCTCGTCTTGTCTGTTTCATCTTTTTCTCACTTTCGCATCGATGCTTTCATCAATACATTCGAGCGTTGCGAGGGGTTTCACTCACACTTTTAAAAAAAATGTATCGAGGCGCTGGCGGACAGCGCCAGCGGTCATTTTCACATTGGATATAAAAATCGCAGGGGCGTATGCTGCACCTGCGACTGTATGGTTCATCTCAAAATCTGACACGGCAATAGTGGACATTCTTTCCCGCTTCCGTAAATCGGTCCTCGTATTCCGTGGTCACCTGCGCCGAAAGAGCCGCCCCCTCCCCCGGGCCGGGAAGCTTTACCGGCGTTCCCTGTTGATCCGTCACCACCGTAGGAACAAGAGGACCCGTCAGAACTCCGTGAAGATCATCGGTCAGCTCCAGGATTTCCAGACCGAAATTGTAGAATTCCTGAGCGGAGAACTGAAACAGATCGTCGTTGTCGGATTTGAATTCCAAAATACTGCCCGGCGACAGAATCTTTCTGTACTCGGTCAGGTACTTGCGATGAGTCAGGCGGCGCTTGGCATGGCGCTCCTTGGGCCAGGGGTCGCTGAAATTCAGATAGATCCCGCGGATCTCTCCTTTCTCGAAGATATCTCCCAGCGTCTGAACGTAATCGGTGATGAAGCGAATGTTGTTCAAAGGCTCTCCCACGATCAGCTCCTCAGCACGCTCATCGCGCCCAACATGCTCATAACGCTCGTCGCGCCCATCGTCATCGCCGTCTGCCAGAACGTCATCGTCCTCCAGAATCGTAGCTCTCACACCTGCTGCCTTTTCCAGCGCCCGAAGGACCACCGTTCCTGCGCCTTCCACGGCGACGTATCGACGGTCAGGATGTCTCCGAGCCATCTCGGTGATGAACTTTCCCTTTCCGCAGCCGATTTCCAAATACAGCTCCGGCGTGGCCGCATCTTTCTCCCGCTCTCCCATGCTTGCTCCCGCACCAGCTGTGCTGCTGCACAGCGCTGCTCCATCGCACGCCTCGTCGAAGGCTTCGCTCCAGCGGCCCTTTCTATCGGTCGGTTCTTCCACGATCCAGTGGTTGTACCGGGCGATCTTTTCCTCTTCGTTTTTCACTTTTCGCTGGCGCATACAGTTCTCCTTCTTCTCATCTTTTTCGGTCAACCGAGCTTCTTCCCGCACCGATAGTGCGTCAAAAGAAAAGGGGCTGCCATCCGCAACCCCACCTCTTCGTCGTTTCTAAATCAATGTATCGCGATGCAGCGGCATCTCTCCGCTTACTGCTCCGACCGGAAGATCACCTTCTCGTACTTCTTCAGCAGCTTCATCAGCGGCAGGCCCACCACGTAGCAGGAGATCAGTTCTCCCAGACCCACCCAGGCCATGCAGACCGGAAGGGCTCCCATGCCGTAGACGTAGGACAGTTCCCAGCCAACCAGCACCGCGTTGGCGATCACCGGCGGCAACGGTACCAGCAGCGGATGATCTTTCAGCCAGCGGGACCCCACCGCGGCAAGCAGCGTTGCCAGGCTCCCGATGACGATGTCAACCACGCCGTTGGGCCCCAGCGCATTGGCCACCAGACAGCCGACGAACAATCCCGGCACAGCGGCCGGAGTAAACGCCGGCAGAATCGTCAGCGCCTCCGAAATGCGCACCTGCATCATACCGTAGCTGAACGGCATCAAGACGAAAGTCAAGACGGCATATACAGCGGCGATCACAGATGCTTCAACCATAAACTTTGTGTCGAATTTCTTCTTCACAGCATCTCCTTTCCCCGGCTCCGTATAATGTCACCTCTACCTCGCCAGTGTCACATATGAAATTTCCGTTCGGCAGATGCCGAACGCTTACATTATAAACCGTAATCCTGCCAGAATCAACAGGTAAATTACCAGAACCACAGCGGCAACCCTATCGCCTTTTCCATAGGCCATGGGGTGGAGTCTCGTCCGGTTTTCACCGCCCCGATAGCATCTGGCTTCCATGGCCATGGCCAGCTCCACCGCAATGCGGAAAGCGCTGATGAACAGCGGAACCAATAGAGGAATCAGGCTCTTTGCCCGCTGAAGTAAATTTCCGCTTTCGAAGTCCGCACCGCGGGCCATCTGGGCCTTCATGATCTTGTCGGTTTCGTCCAGCAGCGTGGGGATGAACCGCAGCGCGATGCTCATCATCATGGCAACCTCGTGGGCCGGAACGCCGAACCTCTGCAGCGGCCGCAGCAACGCCTCGATGCCGTCGGTCAGGCTGATGGGCTTCGTTGCCAGCGTCAGAAGCGACGACCCTACGATCAGCAGAGCCAGTCTTACCACCATGAACACGCCGGTGTACAGGCCCTCCCTCGTCACCCGCAAAAAGCCGAAGCTCCACAGCACCGTCCCCGGCGTCATGAACACGTTCAAAAGGAACGTGAAGATGACGATCAGGAAGATGGTCTTCAGTCCCTTCAGCATGAACTTCATGGGAACGCCGGAGATCTTCACGCAGATCGCTAAAAAGATCAGTGCCACGCCGAAGCCTGCGAAGCTGTTGACGAAGAACAGCGACAGCAGGTAGATCATCGTTGCGATGATCTTCGTCCGGGGATCCAGACGGTGAATGGGGGATTCTCCCGGGAAATACTGTCCCAGCGTAATGTCTCTTAACATGGTCCCTCACCCCGCTTCCATTCCAGTACGGCGTTTAGGGCATCCTGCACCGTCAGCGCCGACGTATCCACCGGCGCTCCTGCCAGCTTCAGGCGATACATGAATTCCGTGGCGGGAGGCAGTCCCAGACCGATCTCGGACAGTTCTTCCGCCCGGGAAAAGACCTGGTGAGGCGTTCCGTTCATCCACAGCCGTCCGCCGTCCATGACCAAAACCCGGTCCGCCAGACGTGCCACGTCTCCCATGTTGTGAGACACCAGAAGGATGGTAACGCCGCCCTCCTTCTTGATGGTTTCGATCATCAGAAGAATGTCCCGATGGGACTTGGGATCCAGACCTGCCGTAGGCTCGTCCAGAATCAGAACCTCCGGCTCCATGGCGATGACCCCCGCGATGGCAACCCGACGCTTCTGTCCGCCGGACAGGGCAAAGGGTGAGCGATCCTTCACTTCCTCGAAGTCCAGGCCCACCAGCTCGATGGCCCTCTTCGCCCTGGCTTCCGCCTCCTCCTGAGAAAAGCCCAGATTCAGCGGCCCGTAGCATACGTCCTTCAATACCGTCTCTTCGAACAGCTGGTACTCCGGATACTGGAACACCAGCCCCACCTTGCGGCGGATATCCCTGAGCTTTACCTTTCCGTCTCCGATGTTTTCTCCGTCGATCCAGACGGAGCCGTCGGTGGGCTTCAGAAGTCCGTTCAGGTGCTGAATCAGCGTGGATTTTCCGGAACCCGTGTGGCCGATCAGGGCCGTAAAGCTGTTCTTTTCTATCGTAAAATTCACGTCGTCCAGCGCTACGCTTTCAAAAGGCAGGCCGGGACTGAATACGTGACGCAGATGTTTCACTTCCACCACCGGTGTAGCGGCGGCGTCAGTGGCCCCATCAGGGCAGGTGTCCGTCGCAGCGCATCTCTCAGCGGCAATGGCCGTGCCGACGCAATCTCCGCAGAGGTACTGTACCAGCTCCGGCGTCTCGATCACATCCTCGGGAACGTCGATCCCTGCATCCCGCAGATGCTCTGCCATTTCCACCGCAAAGGGAACGTCCAGATACAGCTGGCGGATCTTTCCGCCGTGGAGAAAGACCTCCCGGGGCGTGCCGTCCAGAACCACGTCGCCGTCATCCATGATGATGATCCGGTCAGCCTGTGCCGCTTCGTCCATGAAATGGGTGATCAGCACGATGGTGATTCCTTCCTGATGCAGCTGGTGGATGATGTCCATGACCTGAGCCCGTCCCTTGGGGTCCAGCATGGCCGTGGGCTCGTCCAGAATGATGCATTCCGGGCGCATGGCAACCACGCCCGCGATGGCCACCCTCTGCTTCTGACCGCCGGACAGATGGTGAGGCGATCTCTTGCGGTGCTGGTACATGTTGACCTTTTTCAGCGCTTCGTCCACGCGGCGGCGGATCTCCTGAGGCTCGATCCCCAGATTTTCCGGACCGAAGGCCACGTCATCCTCCACGATCGAGGACACCAGCTGGTTGTCCGGATTCTGAAACACCATGCCGGCGCTCTGGCGGATTTCCCACAGGTGATCCTTATCCCTGGTATCGTAGCCGTTGACGTAAACCGTGCCTTCCGTCGGCAGCAGCAGCGCGTTGATGTTTTTTGCCAGCGTGGATTTTCCGGAACCGTTGCGCCCGATGATGGCGGTAAAGCTGCCCCGCTTCAGAGTGAAGCTCACATCCTTGATAGCGGTGACGGTCTCCTTCGTCTCCTCTTGCTGATATTGAAACAGCAGATGGTCGATCTGTATGATGTCTTCCTTATTCGTATAGCTCATTCTGCTCAAATACCCTCTTTTCTGCAGCCACCCGAATTCCGTAGCAGGAATCGAAGAACAGCTTGCTCGTTGTGGAATCTTTATAGTTCATCGTGTAGTCGATGGATTCGAGATACTTGAAATATTCGTTCAGCGCCCAGGCGATGGTGGTGGCCTTGTTCTCCTTCATGAAGGTCCGGTAGGCCTGCTCCGCCTGTTCGTTGAACGCTCCGGTGGCGTAGTCAAAGATGGGGGTGTTGGTGGTTCCCATCATGATCAGGTCCAGATACGTGGAATACAGCCATTCCACTTCCTCGGCGATCAGCACGTAATCCGGATATTCGTCGATCAGCTCCTCCACGGCCAGCGCCCGTTCCAACAGCTGGTCGTAGCCGATCTGCAGCGATGCGTTTTTCGTTGCCGGATTGTCGGTGATCCAGACCTTGATCTCGTACAGTCGGCTCAACGCCGGGTCGATGACCGCTCCGAAGGTCTCGTTCAGCGTGGTATAGTTGATCCGCAGCTGCACCCGGTCTTCGAAATAGACAGGGTGAATGTGAACCTTTGTCAGCCGTTCATAGTACTCCTTCGTGTCCACGTCCTTGATGCGATCTTCGTCGACTTCGCCGCTCTCCTTATCGAAGTAAGCCGCCAGCGACTGAACCTGTACGTCGTCGCGGTCCGTGTTGATGTACTGGATGAGATAATCCTCCAACTGAGCCACCATGTTGGTAGCGCCGTCGGTACTCAGCTTTTTGGCGTACTTCTCCGCATACTCTTCCGCTTTTTCCATGGTTTTGGGCGTCGCCTTGTCGGAAAGGATCTCGGAGAATTCGCTGTTGATCTCCTCCGCTGACTTTCCGCAGCCGGTCAGACAGAACATGAAAAGTACCAGAACTGTGATCGCGATCGTCCATTTCACTTGTGGTTTCATTTCTTTTCCTCCGTCTTCATTCCGCTTTGCGTTTTCCGCACAGCGTTCACGCACACCCATACGTTTACATTATAGCATAAGAGCCTCTTCATTCCAATCAAAAAGAAGCCTGTGCTTACCCGATGACGTCCTCCATGGAGTACAGTCCGGGAGCCTGATTTGCCAGAAACGCTACCGCATCGCAGGCACCTTCTGCAAAGCAACTCCAATCGAAGGCATCGTGGGTGATCTCCAATCGTTCTCCCATGCAGCCGAACACGATGGTGTGGGTGCTGGGGATGTTACCGGAGCGGATGGAGTGAAA
>JAGATO010000345.1 GCA_017621195.1 Bacillota bacterium
AGGTACGGTGGAATCCCTCTGGGAGGCCAACATGGACATCCTCGATCCTACAGTGCCCTTAAACCTCAACGATCCGCCATGGAAGATCTACTCCCGAAACGGAAATCTTCCGTCGCAGTTTGTGGGTGAGGATGCGGTTTTGAAGAATTCCTCTATCACCGAAGGCTGTAAGATCGAGGGAACGGTGGAAAATTCCATCATCTTCCCCGGTGTTACCGTGGAGAAGGGAGCCGTCATCAATAACTCCGTCATCATGCCGGAATGCGTCATCGGCGAAGGAGCCGTGGTAGAATACTCCATCGTCGCGTCCAACGTGACCATCGGCAAGGATGCGCAGGTGGGCTATAACAAGAAAGTGCTGCGGCCCGGTGAGCATCAGGATATTTCCGTCGTAGGCCAGGATCTGGTCGTGGGAGAAGGAGCCATCGTTCCTGCGGGAGCTGTGGTTTCGGAGAACGTCACACCGGAATTCAACGAGAAGGAGGCGTAATATGGACACCTTAGGTATCATCTTTTCTTACACGGAAAGAGAAAATCTGCGTGAGCTGACGAAGCGCCGTACGCTGTCTTCGCTGCCGATCGCCGGAAAGTACCGGATCATCGACATCATTCTCTCCAACTACGTCAATTCTGGAGTGACCGATGTTTCCATCATCACCAAAAACAACTACCACTCCCTGATGGACCACGTGGGTGCCGGAAAGGAATGGGACCTGACCCGCAAGAAAGGCGGTCTGCGTGTTCTCACTCCCTACGCCAGCCCGGAAATGTCCATCCAGTCCGGAATGTACCGGGGCGATGTGGAAGCGCTGGCCAGAAACATGCATTCCATCCGCCGTTCCATGGCGGAATACGTGGTGATTTCCGGCTCCGGTACGCTGTACAGCATGAACTACCGGGATGTGGTGGAAAAGCACATTGAGCGCAATGCGGATATCACTGCGGTCTACACCCGTTCCATGAACGGTTCGAAGATCGTTCCGCCGGGCGTCGTCATCATGGATATGGACGAGAACGAGCGGCTGTACGACCTGAAGTACAATACCAACGGATCTACCGAACAGGATGTGGCCTGGGGCATTGGCGTTGTCGTCATTAAAAAGTCCCTGCTGGAATCTCTGGTTGCCGATGCCATGTCCTATCAGGAATACGATTTCTACGAAGGAATCATGAAGCGTCTGGCCCGCAGCCTGAATATTCTGGGCTACGAATACAAAGGCTACGTCATGGAAATCAGCAGCGTGACCGACTACATGAAGGCCAACATGGCTCTGCTTCAGAAGGACATGTCTGCCAAGTTCTTTGAATCTACCATCTATACCAAGATCAAGGACAGCGTTCCCGTCCTGTACTGCGACGGATGTAAGGTAAAGAATTCCATCATCGCCGACGGCTGCAAGATCGAAGGCACGGTGGAAAATTCCATCATCTCCCGCGGCGTCTACATCGGAAAGGGCACTGTAGTGGAGAACAGCATCGTCATGCAGAACACTCAGGTGATGCAGAACGTGGTTCTGGATCACGTCATTCTGGATAAGGATGTTATCGTCAGAGAGAATCGTCAGCTGGTAGGCCACGAAACCTATCCTGTCGTGGTCGAAAAGCTGAGCATCGTATAAAGGAGAACAGCGTGAAAAACGTATTGATTATCAGCAGCGAAGGGGTTCCCTTCGCCAAGAGCGGCGGGTTGGGCGACGTGATCGGCGCCCTCCCCAAAGAATTGAAAAAACAGGGGGTCAACGTTCGGGTTATCCTGCCTCTGTACAAGACGGTGAAGGACACCTACGGAGATCAGCTGAAGTTCATCGAGGCTTAC
>JAGATO010000346.1 GCA_017621195.1 Bacillota bacterium
AATGCAGAGATTGAACCTGCCGGTACTGGATATCGGTTCGTTCGGTAAGGACGCACATAAATTTACGGAGCGCATCGAGAAGAAGTACACCTTCGAGGTTGCGCCGGAACTGGTTTATAAGACGATCATGAACCTGTTGAAGTAAGGCTTGAAAAGGGGCGTCAACAACGGCGTCCCTTTTTTCAGTAGAGAGTAAGGAAGGGAGATACCACATCATGAAAACATCTATTGACAAGATGTTCTTCGGTAAGAACATCTACACCATGGTAAGCGATGGGGACAAGGTGGAAGCGATCGGCGTCAAGGACGGAAAGATCGTTTTCGCCGGAACAAAGGCGGAGGCGGAAG
This sequence comes from Bacillota bacterium, assembly GCA_017621195.1. Taxonomy (GTDB): domain Bacteria; phylum Bacillota; class Clostridia; order Peptostreptococcales; family Anaerovoracaceae; genus RGIG446. Next base: position 349 of record JAGATO010000346.1, read on the forward strand.
AAAGATTCGAACCGACAGAGGTCATTCAGCTCGGTGACGATCAGGCGATGCTGCCCGGCTTCGGCGATTCCCATCTGCATTTCTACGCATATTGCCAGACGCTGACCACCGTTGACCTGGCGGGAGCTACCACCAAGGCGGAAGCGCTGAAGCGGTTGGCTGACAAGGCTGCGGAGACTCCGGAAGGAATGTGGATCAAGGGTTCTAACTTCGACCAGTCCAAGTGGACCGACTGCGAAGACCAGATTCCGACGAGAGAAGATCTGGACAAGGCCAGCGACAAGCATCCCATCGTCATCAAGCGCTGCTGCCTCCATACGGCCGTTGCCAATACCATGGCCCTGGAGAAGGCCGGTGTAGGTAAGGGATATGATTTCGGTGTCGGCGGAACCGTGGAACTGGATGCGGACGGTATGCCCAACGGCATCATGAGAGAACAGGCGTCCAAGATCTACGACGAGCTGATCCCCGATCCTCTGAAGGATCCCGCTGTGAAGAAAGAACTGATGGTAAAAGCGCTGAAGGACGTTTCTTCCAAGGGCGTTACCATGCTCCACACCTATGCGGCTGAAATCTGGAAGTATACCGAAGACTTCGATGATTATCAGGCTCTGGATGACGAAGGACTGCTGCCGGTCCGCATGACCATCTGCCTGGATGAAATGTTTGACAAGCCGGAACTGACCGAAGAGCAGAAGGCTGATCCCAACCGGAAGGTACAGATGGGTACCTTCAAGATCTTTACCGACGGTTCTTTAGGATCCCGTTCCGCTGCTCTGCTGGAGCCTTACGACGACGCTCCTGATACCAAGGGAATCATGGTCATCAGTCAGGAAAACCTGAACGAAAAGATGCTGAAGGCCTACAAACACGGCCTGCAGCCGGCCATCCACTGCATCGGTGACGCCGGTATGGAAGCTACGCTGACTGCCATCGAATACACGCTGGAAAAGAGCCGCGAGCACGGAATGACCGAAGAAGAGCAGAAGGCAAGACTACCCTTCCGTCTGATCCACGCCCAGATGGTCAACGAAGAACAGATCGCCCGCATGAAGAAGCTGCCTCTGATTCTGGACATCCAGCCGGTCTTCCTGAACACCGACCTGCACTGGATCGAAGAGAGAATCGGACCGGAAAGAGCAAAGATGAGCTACCTCTGGAAGCGGTATCAGGATGAAGGCTTCATTCTGACCGGCGGCTCTGACTGCCCGGTAGAAAGCTACGATCCGCGTCCCGGCATCTACGGCGCAGCTACCAGAAAAGACCCGGCCACCGGTGAACCCGCGGGCGGTTACCATCCGGATCAGATCGTTTCGCTGTACGACGCCGTGGCCATGTTCACCAAGAACATCCCCTATGCCAACGGCGAGCAGGCTTACATGGGAACGCTGGAAGAAGGAAAGTTTGCCGATATGGTCATCGTGGACCGCGACATCTTCTCCCGCCCTGCAGAGGATATCATGAACATGCAGGTGGAAAAGACGTATCTGGCCGGTAAAGAAGTGTATTCCGCAAAATAGGAGGTAAGAGAGCATGCGCTTAGATTCGTTTCAGGAAGTGAAGAGGCTGACCACGGAAATGGTTCGCATCCCCAGCATCAACAAGGAGCCCAAGGGTGAGACCGCCGTCGCTCAGTACGTTTACGATTATTACATGGGTCTTCCCTATTTCCAAGAGCACCCGGATTACGTGAAGATGTTCCAGACGAAGAACGACTTCGTGGAACGTCATTCCACCTACGCCTTCGTCAAGGGAACTAAGGGAACATCCAACCGGACCGTCATCCTGATCGGTCATATCGATACCGTAGGCATCGACGACTACGGTACGATCAAGGAATACGCCTGTGATCCGGAAGCTCTGCCCGACAAGCTGCGGACGCTGCTGCTGCCCGACGTGGTCAGAGAGGATCTGGAGAGCGGAATTTACATGTTCGGCCGCGGCGCTCTGGACATGAAGTCCGGTGTGGCCGGCCACATGTTCATCCTCCGTCACTTCTCCGAACATCCGGAAGAGCTGGACGGAAACATCATCGCCATCGCCGAGTGCGACGAGGAGGACAACTCCAAGGGTATCATCACGGCTCTGGATGAGCTGGTAGAGTTGAAGAAGACCCAGGGCTTCGAATACATCGCCTGCATCAACGCCGACTATTCCACCAACCACAGCCCCGGCGACGACAACCGCTATCTGTACTACGGAAGCATCGGCAAGCAGCTGCCCACCTTCGTGGCCTTCGGTAAGGAGTCTCACGTAGGAAATTCCTTCGGTGCGCTGGATCCCAACCTGCTGATCGCGGAGGTCACCCGGAAGATGTCCCTGAACGTGGACCTGTGCGACATCGCGCAGGGTGAAGTCTGCGTTCCGCCCATCTCCCTGAAGCAGACCGATACCAAGCCCAACTACACCGTGCAGACGGCGCTGGTTGCCATGGGTTACTACAACTACTTCACTCACGGCGGAAATCCGGCTCAGGTCATTGCCAAGTGCAAGGACGTTGCCATTCAGGCCTTCGACGACGTGGTGGACTATCTGAACGAGCAGTACAAGAAGTTCTGCGATCTGTGCCACACCGAGTACGTGAAGCTGCCCTGGAAGACCAGAGTCTACACCTGGAAGGAATTCTACGATGAAATGGCGGAAAAGCACGGAGATGCCTTCAAGAAGGCCATCCTGGACTACGCCACCAAGCTGCAGGAGGAAGATCCTACGCTGGATCTGCGCTTCTTCGGCCTGAAGGTCATCGAAGAAGCCTGGAAGTGGTCCGAAGATAAGTCTCCGGCTATCATCATCTTCTTCGGCTCGCTCTACAGTGCCAACATCGAGATGACCAGAAATACGCCGCAGGAGAGAGCTCTTCTGGACGCGGTGGAAGCTGCCGTAGAAGTGGTTCGTCCGGAAGCCGATCGTCAGATCAAGACACGGATGTTCTATCCCTACATTTCCGACTCCAGCTTCATGGCCATCTGCGGCGACCAGTCGGCGGTGGATGCGCTGAACGACAATATGCCGTCCAACCCGGTGAAGTACTTCCACAACGTGGAGCAGATCCGTCAGATCAACGTTCCCGTTGTGAACATCGGGGCCTTCGGACGCGACGGTCATACCATCTTCGAACGTGTGGACATGAAGCATACCTTTGAAAATGTACCGAACCTGACCTACGAGTCCGTTCGCCGTCTGTTGGACTGATGTCCTGCGACAGATGACATAGAACCGAAATAACAGTGCCCGGCCTTTCGGCCGGGTGCTTTTCTGCGATGCGTGGTGTACCACGCCGAAAGGAGCGAGACAAC
>JAGATO010000347.1 GCA_017621195.1 Bacillota bacterium
GATGGCCTCCATCACTTCCAGGCTGTTTCCCACGGCCTTTCCCAGGGGCTGATTCATATCCGTGATCACGGCGATGGTCTTCTTTCCGGCAGCTTCACCCATCTTGACCATCAGCTCTCCCAGAGCCTCCGCATCCTGCTGCTTCTCCATGAACGCCCCGTTTCCCGTCTTCACGTCCAGGACGATGGCATCGCTTCCCGAGGCCAGTTTTTTGCTCATGATGCTGGCCGCGATCAGCGACATGTTGTCCACGGTAGCCGTCACATCCCGCAGAGCGTACAGCTTCTTGTCCGCCGCCGCAATGTGAGCCGTCTGACCGATCACCGACATGCCCACGGTTCTCACCAGATTCAGAAATTCCTCCGGTTCCAGCGCCGTGCGGAAGCCGGGGATGGATTCCATCTTATCCACCGTACCGCCGGTGAAACCCAGACCGCGTCCCGACATCTTGGCGATGGGAACGCCACAGGCGGCTGCCAGAGGCGCAACGATCAGCGTGGTTTTGTCGCCCACCCCGCCGGTGCTGTGTTTATCCACCTTTACCCCGGGAATAGCCGACAGATCCACCGTTTCGCCGGACCGGCGCATGGCATCGGTCATCCAGAAGGTCTCTTCTTCGTCCAGACCGTTGAGAAACATGGCCATCAGCAGTGCAGATGCCTGGTAATCTTTAATTTCATCCCTGGTATATCCGTCGATGAAAAATTCGATTTCATCCTTCGAAAGCTTTTTGCGATCTCGTTTCTTCTCGATGATTTCGTACATCGTCATGGCTGGTCCCCCCTTCGCCCGCGTTCGCTCTATTTTAATATCCGATCCAGAAAACTGCGGCCCAGAGCCGTCGACTCAACGCCCAGATAGTCGCATACGGTGGCTCCGATGTCCGCGAAGGTGGCTCCCGTTCCCAGGTCTACGCCTTCTCTGACCGGCGCTCCGTACACCAGTACCGGAACGTACTCTCGCGTGTGGTTCCAGCCGCTGTGCACCGGATCGTTTCCGTGATCGGCGCAGAGGATCAGAATATCATCCTCCTTCATGGCGTCGAAGATCTCCGGCAGCCGGGCGTCGAATTCCTCCAGGCACCTGCCGTAACCCAGAGGATCGCGGCGATGGCCGTACAGAGAGTCGAAGTCCACCAGATTGGTGAAGATCAGCCCACCGAACTCCCGCTTCAAGCCTTCGATGGTGTGATCCACGCCGTCCATGTTGTTCTTGTTGTGCATGCTTTCGGTGATTCCCTGGCCGTTGAAGATGTCCTCGATCTTTCCCACGGCAAACACCGTCTGTCCGCCGTCCTTCACCATGTCCATCATGGTGCGCCCCGTGGGCGAAACGGAGTAGTCCCGGCGGTCTGCCGTCCTGGTGTAGACGCCGTTTTCCTCCACGAAGGGACGGGCAATCACCCTGCCCACCTGCCAGGGGCCGGTGAGCAGGTCTCTGGCGATCTGGCAGCATTGGTACAGCCGCTCCAACGGTATGACAGCCGTGTTGGCAGCGATTTGAAATACGCTGTCCGCCGACGTGTAGACGATCAGCTTTCCCGTCCGCTTCTGCTCTTCTCCCAGCTTTTCGATGATCTCCGTTCCGGAGGACGCGTAGTTGCCCAGAGTTCCCAGTCCGGTACGCGCTTCGAATTCCCGGATGAATTCCTCGGGAAACCTCTCGAATGTCTGGAATGGCTCTTTCGTCAAAAGACCGGCGATCTCCCAGTGGCCTGTGATGGTGTCCTTGCCGTTGGAGGCTTCTCCCAGCCTTCCGAAGGCACCCGCAGGCTGTACGGCGGGTGCAACGCCCCGAATTCCGGCGATGTTTCCCAGACCCAAAGCCTCCATGTGAGGAATTTTCCAGCCTCCCTTCTCATTCATCGCTTTGGCGATGTGATCTATGGTATGAGAACCCTTATCTCCATACAGTTCCGCGTCGGGCAGTTCCCCACAGCCCAGACTGTCCAGTACGATTACAGTCGCTCGCTTCATCGTTCTCTCTCCTTTCCCCTATTTCTCCGTTACAGAATCCGCAGCGGCGTACATTCTAGGCGATCGCAGGATGTCAGAATGTACTCCACATGATTTTTCATACCCTGAAATCCGTTCTTATACGCATCTTTTCCATGCAGATGGCCGTACACCACTTTGGACACCCCGTAGCGTTCAAACAGCTCCATAAATTCGCTGTCCATCAGTCGCTCGTTGGTGGGCGGAAAATGGAGAACGCCGATGCGCAGCTTCTGGTGCTGCGGGTCCTTCCGCTCCATATCCTCCAGCGACAGCTTCAGCCGCCCCAGCTCTCTCTCGTAGATCTTTCGATCCGCCTGGGTAAATCCCTCCGAGCCGGGACAGATCCATCCTCTCGTTCCGCCTACGATGAAATCCGGCCCCTCATAGCTGACGTTTTGAATGAAGTGGATGGTCTCAAACAGCTTCGTCAGCTTGGACAGGGACGTCCACCACAGATCGTGGTTTCCCTTCACCATATATTTCGTTCCGGGCAGAGCTTCGATCCAGTTTAGATCGGCCATGGCTTCTTCCAGCTTCAATCCCCAGGACATATCTCCCGGCAGGATCACGTGATCCTCCGGCCCGATCAGGTCCAGCCACCGCTCCTGAATCCGGTTGACGTGATCGTTCCAGGCGCCGCCGAAGATGTCCATGGGTTTTTCCACCTGCAGCGCCAGGTGAAGATCGCTGATCACAAATACGCTCATAGGCGTGGTTCCTTCCTTTCTATTCTACGCCTCACAGGCCGGTTTTGGCTCTGTCTTCCGGTTCGATCTCCGGCACGCCGTATCCGTCCAGAATCGTCTGGCTTTCCCGATCCGGAAGCGCCGTCACATCCCGCAGCTGGCGCTGGATCTTCCGCGTCCGGACGCCTACCAGCTTGTCCAGCTCCGAGTTGGCCTGATTCAACCTCTGCTGAGCCGCCGCCAACACCGTTCCGAATTTGTCGAATTCCGTCTTGACCGCTCCCAGTACGTCCCACACCTGACTGGACCGCTTCTGAATGGCCAGCGTCTGAAATCCCATCTGCAGACTGTTCAAAAGCGCCGCCATGGTGGTAGGCCCGGCGATGTTGATCTTATACTCCTTCTGCAGCGTCTCCACCATACCCCGCCGCACGGCTTCGGCGTAGATGCTTTCCACCGGCAGAAACATGATAGCAAAGTCGGTGGTATAGGGCGGCTCCACATATTTCTCGTGAATGTCCCGGGCAAAGGACCGGAGCTTCAGTTCGAATATCTTTCCCGCTTCGGCGATCTCCGCTGCCTCTCCCCGGTCGTAGGCTTCGTCCAGCCGGGCGAAGGTATCCGCAGGGAATTTGGCGTCGATGGGCAGGTAGACAGGCCGATCGCCCTCCCCCGGCAGCCGTACGGCAAATTCCACCCGTTCCCGGCTGTTGGGCCGCGTAACCACGTTGGTATCGTACTGCTGAGGCGACAGGATCTGTTCCAGAATGGCGCTCAGCTGAACCTCACCCAATATTCCACGGGTCTTCACGTTGGACAGGACCTTTTTCAGGTCGCCTACGCCGCTGGCCAAAGTCTGCATTTCGCCCAGACCCTTGTAGACCTGTTCGAGCCTCTGGCTCACCAGCTGGAAGGACTGACCGATCCGGTCCTCCAGCGTTTTCTGAAGCTTCTCGTCCACCGTCATCCGGATCTCATCCAACCGTTTTTCGTTATCCTCCTGAATGCGAACCAGCCGCTGCTCCACGGTCTGACGCATGTGTTCCATGCGCTGCTCGCTCTGCAGCGCCGAGGCATTCAGCTGGTTGGACATCTCCGCCAGCCGTCGGTCCTGCTGTTCAGCGGACTGCTGCTGACCCGTCACCACCAGGTCTCCCAGTCCCTTGAAGCTGACCTGAACGTACTGCATCAGTTCCTGACGCAGACTCCGCAGTTCCTCGGCGATCTGCTGTTCCCGTTCCTGTTCCGTCCTCTGCTTCTCCCTCAGCTGGCGGCGCAGCTCGGTTACCTGCATCAGGCATACCGCTGCCACGATCAGGCCCGCCACGCCGACCCACATGTTGATATCAAAGGTAAATTCCATGGTAATCTTCTCTTCTCCCTCATAGTTTCGGATCTCAGCCCGTACATATGCACTGTAATGCAATTATATCATATTCCCGACGATTCGAAAACACTTGTTCGCATCCATGTGTGCAAAAAGGAGAATCTTATGAAATTATCCGATGCCCGTCGCAGCGACGTTCTGACCGTTACCTATTTCCCATCGGGAACTCCTGCCCTGCAGGCTCGCCGCCTGGGGCTGTCCGCCGGTTCGAACCTCTGCTGCATCTTCGTCCTTCCCGGCGGTCCCGTGGTAATCCGCCTGCAGCGGCAGATGATTGCCATAGGCAGGTCCCTGGCCGATGGGATTTTGGTGGAGGTGAGTCGATGAATTCCTCTGCTGCCGTAGCCCTGGCCGGAAATCCCAACGTTGGTAAGTCCGTGATCTTTCGCTGCCTCACCGGCACCTACGCCGAGGTCTCCAACTATCCCGGAACCACCGTGGACATGACCTGGGGAATGCTGGACGATCAAATGATCTGCGATACGCCCGGCGTCTTCGGCCTGACCGGCCTTAACGAAGAGGAAATCGTGGCGCGCAGAGCCATCGAAGGCTGCGATTTCATCGTCGATGTGGCGGATGCTACCACGCTGTCCCGCGATCTGTTTCTCACCCTGCAGCTGCTGTCACTGAACAAGCCCATGCTTCTGGTGGTCAACATGATGGATCAGGCGGAACGCTATGGAATCCACCTGGACGTTTCCTGCCTCTCCGCTCAGCTTGGCATCCCCGTCATCCCCATGGCAGCCGCCCGAAACCGGGGCGTGGACGACCTGCTGTCCGCCGTCCGGCAGAGGCGATTTTCCCACGGTGCCATTCCCACTTCGTCAAGCACACCTTCTCTGCAGGCCAGAGCCGCCCGGATCGCGGAGCAATGCGTGTCCGAACCGCCGCAGCCGTTTCCCACTTCCCGGATGCCCCTTCATCCGCTGGACCGGCTGATCTTTCATCCCCTGGGAAGCATTCTTCTCCTCGCCGCGCTGATGGCGTTCCTCTGGTTTTTTCTCGGTCAATTTTTATCTCAGACCGTCGTAAATCTGACCCAGGGCTTTCTCATGGACCGGCTGTGGTACGACGCCGTCATCCGGCTGTTCGGCCCGCTGCTTTCGGAGGACGGACTGGCCTCATCCCTCCTGCTGGGGGAATACGGGCTTCTTACCACGGTACCTTCCTACGTCTTCGGTCTTCTCCTTCCGCTGGTGGCCGGGTTCCACCTGGTCATGGCACTGCTGGAGGACTCCGGAATCCTTCCCCGGCTGGCCGTTCTGACCGACCGTCCCTTTTCCGCCGTGGGTCTTAACGGAAAAGCGGTCATTCCCATGCTGTCCGGCTTCGGCTGCGTCACCATGGCGCTGATCTCCACTCGAATCCTAAGCTCCCGACGGGAACGGCTCCTCTGCGCCCTTCTCCTCTGCACCGCCATCCCCTGTTCCGCCCAGCTTTCCATTCTTCTTGCTGTGGCCCACACCCTTCCGCCCACGCTCCTTTTCTTCTACGGAGCCGCCATCCTGCTGCTGTTCACGGCTGCGGCCACCTGTGCCAATGCCCTTCTGCCCGGCACTTCGTCTCCGCTGTTTCTGACGCTGCCGCCCCTGCGCCTTCCCCAGATCGGTAACGTTCTGCGCAAGACCGTGCTTAAGTCCAAGGCCTTCCTCACCGATGCAGTTCCTCTGTTTCTCCTGGTCAGCGCCTGGCTCTCCGTTCTGAACTACTGCGACGGCTTCGTTCTGATCCACCGCCTTCTCCTCCCTCTCACCGGAGGACTTCTCCACCTTCCGCCTCAGGCGGCAACGCTGCTCTTCATGTGCCTTGTCAAGCGGGATCTGGGTGCCGCTTACCTGTTTTCCCTGGTTTCCCGGGGCCTTCTGACGCCGGTACAGACCACCGTCTGCCTGATCACCACTACACTGTTCGTCCCCTGCTTCGCGTCCCTGGCCGTCCTGGCAAAGGAGCAGGGCTTCCGCACCGCCTTGCTGATCTGGCTGTTCAGTGCCGTACTGGCCTTCGCTGCCGGAGGGTTGGCTTCTGCCCTGCTCATGTGAGCAGAAAAGACCAGCGCGGCAACCGATGCCGCGCTTCCATTGGACATCAAATGAATGCAATAAAAAACCGAAGCGATTCTTCCATGGGTCGGAAGAATCCTTCGGAAACGTAAATTTCCCGTCTTTTTCTATGGCTTTTTCTTTACACCTGTTCCGCCTCCCTGCGGTTTGCGGTTCTTCTTCGCCAGCTTTTTCGCCGTCTTAGGTTTCATGACGGAATAGCCGAAGCGGCCGATGGGCTTTTTCTGAAGGCCATAATAATGACCGTGGCAATAGGTGATCAGGTTGGCCCGTTCCAGACAGAAC
>JAGATO010000348.1 GCA_017621195.1 Bacillota bacterium
AGATGACCTGCGGAGTTGACAACAAGGCTTCCGAGATAATAGGAGGAAGGATCCAGATCAACGGAAGTCATGATCTGATTCAGATCGACGGATGTGATCAGCCTGTCTTCTTTGATATCGAATCTCTCCAGAGTATACCGGGTGTTTCCCATCTGGGTTTCTTCATCATAGACCCACTTCTGCATGATGACATAGAGCTGTGCATCGGGAGAAATGGCCATGGCACTGCTGTAGGCTTCCGGATCGGTCTTGGGAATTTCGGACACCTTCATTTCCCCGCCGTTCAGAGGAATCTGTGCGATGCTCTGGACGGACTGATAGTCGAAATACCAGCCTTCGGGCAGAAGAACGGAAGAATACTGCTCGCCGAAGACGATTTCATCCGCGGACTTGGGCAGTTCCTTCTTTGTCCCCGACGCTGCGTCCTTGGCGTCGATAATGCCGTCGCCGTTGAGATCCACATCAGCGGAGGTTTCCTCTTCCGGAATTTCAATCACGGCAGATTCCGTTTCCACCATCACGACGGGAGCGGCAGTCTCGGCATAGGGCATGACTTCGATGACGGGTTCCTCTTCGATGATATAATCGTATTCGTAGTTCATCTCGGCGTAGTAGTAGCCTGTCTTGCGGAGCTGTTCTTCGCCGTTCTGGTCGCGGACGATGGAGTATTCGGTGTTATACACCAGGTACACGCTGTCATCCGCCGTAAACATATTCTGGATATAGTTGATCCCCTCGGGAATCTCAAGCGCGTCTCCGGCGTATACATTGGTCCGTCTGCTCATGACGGGTCCCTTATCCTTTTTGCAGGAAGTCAGGAAAGATGCCCCGCTCACTGCCATCAGACCTGCCAGAAGGAGCGCGGCAATGCGTTTTCTGTTCATGCTGTCACCTCATTCTGGCGTGTTTGGTTTGATTTTTCTCGTTTTCCGTTTCCTTCTGCCGGATTTTTTCGCCGGTTTCGGGAGCTTTTTCCAGGTGTTCTTCACCGTGTCCGTAAATGTATATCCGGATGCGCGGAGAAGTATGAATGAAAGAATCATGGAAATGCCGCCCAGTGCCGCCAGAATGACTTCAAAAATCATCATCACGGCGCACCGGTAATCGGCCACCTTGGCTTCGTTTTCCCAGTAGGGGTATTCGATCCGGTTTTCGCGGATCCAGGAGTATTTCAGGGTCTTCATGTTCTCGTACCGGTTCTTCAGGGAGAATCGGTCGGAGACTTCAAATACCCATGTGGTTTCTTCATTGACCCGCACGGCTCCGTCGAAAATATTTCTGGCGAAGGAGCGCACGGCATTGGGGAGAGCCGCTTCGTACATGGTGATGCCGCCGTCCCCTCTCAGCTTGGCGTATCCCGCAAAGCTCATGTACATTCTCGGGCGGTCGCCGTAGGTGTGGGTATAGATCTCGCCGCCGGATTCCTTTTCGGATACGCCGACCACGGTGAAATCCAGACCTTCAATCTGCAGAACCATGCCCACGATGTTCTCGGCCCCGAAGATTTTCCACGCCAGATCCCGGTCGATCACCACGCCCATGGGGTTGGAGTTGTCGTTGAGGAACGCGGATCCGTAGGTGAATTTCAGGGGATGGAACAGGAAGAAATCGCCGCCGACCGCCATGGTTTCCGCTGCTGCCGTTCCCATGGGACCCGATACGGTGAGGGTATCCTCATTTCCGTAGCAGTATGCCCAGGTACGCGCGTTTTCTTTCGGCGTGACGGAGGATTCCAGCAGCTTGGCATCGGTGGAGTACGCCCACTGGCTGATCTGGTCGGAGGTGACTCCCGCGCTCTCTTCCGCATACATGGAAATGACGGCGTAGGGGGATCCGTCCGCTGACCATCGTTCGCCTGCGTGGATATAGCCGATGTTGTTTTCCATCACCGACACGCACAGCTCGAAGATGCCCAGCGCAATCAGGCAGATGAGGAACACCAGTGCCGTGATTCCGGAGACTTTGAGAACTTTTCTGTTGACGTTATCGTTCACGGTTCACCTCGCATCAGGTTTCCGCAAGTCTGACCTGCTGTTTGTCGCTGATCGGTGTGGTGGAGTTTGTGATGACGAATTCACTGCCGTAGAGACCGGAAACCGCGGACTGAGTATCGTCGGATGCAATCACATCAATGGGGACACGGCGTGCGGTATAGCGGACACTGAGGGGCGTATTCTTGGAGTCAACCACCAGTACGAACTTGCCGTCGTTGTCCTCGCGGATGGCGGAATTGGGCAGAACGGTATCGTAGGACTGGCTCTTGTCGCCGATAGAGAAGGTCAGGGACTGTCCCTCGTACACGTCTCCCTTGACTTCGATCATGACGATGCGCTTCTTGCCCTGGGACTGGGGATCGGAGCGGATCTGGGTGACGGATGCTTCAATATTGGAGTACCACCAGCTGTTGGCGATGGTACAGGGTGCGCCCACCTGAATCTTGCGGGCTTCATCGGTATCCATGGTGATTTCGCAGATATAGCCCTTGTCGGCAATTTCGATGGATGCCACGGTATTGCCGCTGGTCACAGTATCGCCGGGGACAAAATTGATGGAGACAATGCGTCCGGCGA
>JAGATO010000349.1 GCA_017621195.1 Bacillota bacterium
ACTTCCGTGAAGGGATCCCACACTTCTTCCACTACATCGCGGCGCATGAATACGTCGATATCTCCCGTCTCGCGATCCACGTTGACTCTCACGTTCTGAGAGGTCCCGTAATTCTTTTTATATGCGGACACCAGCGCCGATTCGATCGCATCTACCAGAAGATCCTTCGAAACGTTCTTTTCCTTTTCCAGTTCTTCCAGCGCCAGGATAAATTCCTTATTCATTTCTTTTCTTCATCCTCCTAATCTGTCTAAAAAATAACTGCCAGCTTGGTTTTGGAAACCTGCTCTCTGGGAATAGCCAGCTCCCGGTCCTTTTCGTCCCGGATGATCAGGCTGTCCTCTGTCAGAGCAACCAGCGTACCCTCGTAGGACTTCTTTCCTTCCCACGCCTTGTACAGGCTGACTTCCACCGCTTCTCCCTGAAATCTCACATAGTCCTTGTCGCGCAGCAGCGGCCGGTCCATGCCGGGAGAGGACACCTCCAGATAATAGTTCTGTTCGATGGGATCTTCCTCATCCAGCCTGTCGCTGAGGTAACGGCTGACCGCTTCGCAGTCATCCGTCCCTACGTTGACGTACTCGCCGTCAACGATTTTATCGATATACACCCGAAGAAACCAGATCTTTCCTTCCTTCACGAATTCCGTGCGGAACAGTTCGTAGCCGTTTTCTTCGAAAAACGGAGTCAGCATCGCTTCCACGATCTCTCCGATTTTTTTCTTTGCCATCTCGCTTCCTTTCCTGTGTTTCCGTATTTAGTTGTAACGTATGAAATTGTAACGTTCGATCCGATGAATCAAAAGATAAAACGAAAGAGTGGGTTTTGCCCACTCTTTTGCGATAACGTATCCTCAATCTCGAACACAGTTATCATAACATATTATCCAGTCCGAATCAAGAGGAATCTTACATTTCTTTTCTCTAATTTCTTTTTCGTCTTTGACACGGTCAGTCAGAATCAGCCATCCCACCGGAGCCTGCTGCTACTGAACCACCAGCGCGTTATAATGCTTCAGAAGGCGCAGGTCGTTTTTGGACAGCTTCAGATCCTGCAATAGCTGCTTATCCTCTTTCTGAATCGTCTTCGACACCAGGATCTTCATGGCGGTAGGCATCAGCGGTCGGGAGGAAATTCCGAAGGCCAGCGCCCACTTCTCTGCGGATTTCAAGTGCGGCGACGGCAGTCCAATCTGATAGTGATCCATTTCCATGTCCAGATTCTGGTAGATCATCATGCAGAACGAATCGTACAGGATGATCCGGCCGCAATACGTGTTTTCGCAGTTCTGATAGTGCTCATAATCCTCGATATTCATGTACATCATGCTCTCGTAGCTTCGGTCATCCAGAGGCGTCAGAATGTCGATCACCGTGCGGCAGATCTGGTTGATCCGGCCATCGTAGCTGTACAGGTACAGGCAACCGCCTTCCTCAATGAAGGCGGAACTGCGGGAGGCGGAGCTTCGGTCGATGCTGCGCGGCTCGTTGTAGAGCAGCGCCTGGACCGGAACGTCCAAAACGTGGGCAATCTCGTACAACGTCAGAACATCGATGGCGATCAGACCGTTTTCGTACTTGGATACCGCCGACTTGCTCTTGCAGATCGCCCGGGCCAGTTCCTCCGATGTCATATTCTTCTTCTTTCTGAAATAGCGGATCTTCTCCCCGATCTCCTTTGGGATCTCCATGGCAGTTTCCTCAAAATCATCTAAATTGCGAAATTATTTTCCCCTTTCATTATAGTCCTTCCCCTCTCCCGTTTCAACAGCTCAATTTCACTCACAGGAAACTTTTTCTTAAAATCGTTTCCTGTGAAGAAATCTTCATCACTTGAATCGTCGCCTGTTTTATTATATAGTTTTTGTAACACGATAGACAGATCAGGAGGTGCATTATGAAGTACAACTTTGACGAAATCATCGACCGGCAGCATACCAACGCCCTGAATACCGACGGTTTTCGCGGTTACATATTCCATGCGGGCCCCGAGAAGAAATTCAACTACGCAGACGACGAATTCGTCCGCATGTGGGTTGCCGACATGGAATTCGGCGTTGCTCCGGAAATTCTGGACGCCATCCGCCACCGACTGGATAAGAAGATCCTCGGCTACACGCTGATGTACGATCCCACCTATTATGACATTTTCCTCAACTGGTGCAAGACCCGCTACGACTGGACCTTTCCCCGGGAAGAGCTGACCTTCTCTCCCGGCGTCATTCCCGCCCTGTATCAGCTGGTGGAAGACCTGGTTGCCAAGGATGAGAAGGTGCTGACCATGACTCCCGCCTACGGTTTCTTCCTGCACGCCTGCGAATACAATAACGTGGAACTGGTGCACAACGATCTGAAGCACGAAAACGGTCACTTCACCATCGACTTTGACCTTTTGGACCAGCAGGCATCCGACCCCAAGGTAAAGCTGCTGCTCCTCTGCAACCCCCACAATCCCTCCGGCCGCATCTGGACGGTGGAAGAGCTGAAGAAGATCGCCGAAATCGTGGAGAAGTACGACCTCTGGGTCATCTCCGACGAAATTCACTGCGACATCGTTCGCTGCAACAACCGCCATACACCGCTGGGCAAGGTGATGCCGGACTACAAGAAGCTGGTCACCTGCATGTCCGCCAGCAAGTCCTTCAATATGGCCGGTCTCATGTTCTCCCACATCATCATCCGAGACGCGGAGGAGAGAGCCCATTTCATCGCCCGCGATAAGACCATCGGCGATCTGAATCCCCTGTCCATCGCAGCCCACAAGGCGGCTTACGAACAGGGCGGACCTCAGCACATATAAAAATAATAACTAGAAAACAACA
>JAGATO010000350.1 GCA_017621195.1 Bacillota bacterium
CATGGGCGTTCCACACCGTGGGCAGACCTTCTCCGGCATGTCGCATCCGCAGTCGTAGCTTCCGTCCTCCACGAATTCGTGGTATCTCTGGCCGGGAATTCCCTCCATGCTGCACTCCGGATTGGGGCAGAGATAGTGAGGCGGCAGGGGATTAACCTCGGTGATACCGCCCATGGTTGCCGCAAAGGAAGAACCGACCGACCCTCGCGATCCAACCAGATAGCCGTCAGACAGGGATTTCTGCACCAGAAGCTCCGCAGACACGTACATGACGGCGTAGCCGTTGCTGATGATGGAATTCAGTTCCTTCATCAGTCGTGTCTCTACCTTCTCCGGCAGAGGCGTTCCGTACATCTTAGCCGCTGTCTCCATGCAGCGATTCCGCAGCCGGTCCTCTGCGCCGTCGATCTTGGGCGGAAATTTTCCCTCGGGAACGGGAAGGATGGAATCGATGGAATCGGCGATAGCATTGGGGTTATCGATGACCACCTGATGGGCCGTTTCTTCACCCAGATAATCGAACTCTGCCAGCATTTCCTCGGTGGTGCGCAGGTACAGTCCCGTACCGTCCTCCACGTCCTTGTAGCCCTGGCCCGCCATGAGGATCTGTCGGTAGATGGCGTGCTCCGGCTCCGCATAATGGGCGTCGCAGGTGGCAACCACAGGCTTCGCCTGTTTTTTGCCCAGCGCCACGATCCTGCGGTTGATCTCCTTCAGCGCCTCTACATCGGGAACGCGGCCTTTATCCACCAGAAACTGGTTGTTGGACAGAGGCTGGATCTCGAAATAGTCGTACAGCTCCGCAATTTTCTCAATTTCCTCCTCGCTTCGGTTCTCCAAAAACGCGCGGTAGATCTGACCGGCCTCACAGGCCGACCCGATGATCAGTCCTTCCTTGTATTCCATCAATACCGACTTGGGAATCCGAGGCCTCTTATAGAAGTATTCCAGATGGGATTTGGAAACCAGCTTATAGATATTTTTCAACCCTTCCTGGGTCTTGGCCAGAAGGATGATGTGATTCGTGTCCTTGCTCTTGTAGTCGATGGTGTTTCCGGCCATCATCTTTTCCATGGAAGAAAGCTGAGTGACACCCTTTTCCTCCATCCGTTCAAACAGCTTGATCAGGATTCCGGCGCAGGCTCTGGCATCGTCCACCGCTCTGTGGTGATTTTCCAATACCACGCCCAGCTCATCCGCCACCAGATTCAGCTTGTGGCGCTTCAGGTGTTTCAGCATGGTCCGGGCCATGTACAGCGTGTCCACCTTGTGGTTGTTCAGCTCCCGGCCTCTGCGGGACGCCGCCATCTTCACGAAGGACACGTCGAAGTCCGCATTGTGGGCAACCAGCGGCAGATCTCCGATCCACGCCATGAAGTCTTCGAAGATATCGTCCAGCATGGGGGCGTCGGCCACCATGGCATCGTCGATCCCCGTCAGCTCCGTGATCTTTTCGGGAATGTGGCCGCATTCCGGCTTGACGAAGGTCAGGAATTCATCGGTGATCTCCTTGTTCTTCACCTTGACCGCACCGATTTCGATGATCTCGCAGTTCACCGGCGACAGGCCGGTCGTCTCCAGGTCGAAGACAACATACTCGTCCTCCGTGGTCAGTCCCGCAGGCATCTGCGAGCCCGTATCGCCGTCGTCCACCAGATACCCTTCCAGACCGTAGATGATCTTCAGATCTGATTTTTTCGCCGCCTTAGCCGCATCGGGGAAAGCCTGCACCACGCCGTGGTCGGTGATGGCGATGGCCTTGTGGCCCCAGGCGATGGCGGTCTTCACCAGATCTGCCACCTCCATCAGGCCGTCCATGGCGCTCATCTTCGTATGGGCGTGAAGCTCCACCCGCTTTTCCGCAGCGGTGTCCTTTCTCCCCTCTTTTTCGATCTTTTCGATATCGCGTCCCATCAAAACGGGTACGTGCTCGAACTTGTCCAGCTCCATATCGCCGCGGACGCGGAGCTGGGTTCCTTTCTTTGCGCTGATGTGCTCCTCCAGATCGGCGAATTTCTTTTCGCCGGCAAAGATCTTGACGCACATGGAATCGGTTTCATCGGTGATCAATATGGTGACCAGAAACTTTTTGTTCTTCAGTTCTCTGGATTCCATCTTAAAGACGCGTCCCTCTACGATGACGCTGCCGCTGTCCGCCGTCACGTCCTTCATGGCAACGGCCTGCCCGGTGATGGGTTTTCCCATGATCCGATTTCCTTCCACCGGCGTATACGTTTCGCGTCGCTTGAAGCCGCCTCCACCGCCGCCGTTCCAGCTGCTTCCGCCGTTCCAGCTGCTTCCGCCGCTGCCGTTTCCGCCGGTCGTCTCCTTCGATCGGCTTGCCGCAGCCACCTCCGCCTGAGCGATTGCCTCCTTTACGGCAGTCAGTTCCACCGCGTCCAGCTGTTCCTTTTCTTTTTGAAGCTCTTCATACTGTTCCACGTCGTTTTTGAACTGGCACTGAACCGCCAGCCCGAAATCTCTGACCAGAATGCGCTCGAACATTCCGGCCACTTTTTGGTTCAGCTGGTAGGCGGTAGAGTCACCCAGGACCGGGATCGTAATCACCTTGTCTTCGTACGTAATTCCATCGTTTTTGATGGTTTTGGTCAGATGCGCATACTCCCCGTTGACCTCGTGAACCATGTGATCCACGGCCAGCCGAATGATCTCCTCTTCCGTCTGGAACATGTCTTCATATGTAAATTTGAATTTCAGCGAATCCACTTCCGGAAACTCCGCAGTAAGCATGGCCTGAATCCGTTCCACGTCGGCCCATGCCATGATGAAATTGGCGTTCCATTCCATAACAAAAGAAAGCGTCTCGCCTTCCACGTACGCCCGCTCAATCTGATAGCGATATCGTTCTCTCGGATAATTTCCCAGCCGTTCCCACTGGATGCAATCTGCGATCTGCATGATGTGTCCTCTCTCTTTCATAATAACCAAGGTATAGTTTATCACATTTGAGGTCAAAATGAAAGTCGGTTTCACGTCCTCCGGCGGTTCGCGTCTCCCGCGGTCCTCTCTCCCCACGTTCTCCTGTGGAATTTCCTGCGGAAATAGTTTCTTCCCACCCCGTTGCGTTCTTGTTGAGGGGCGGATGCTGTGATACAATGCAGATAAGACCTGTTTGACGAAAGGAGCTTCCCCATGAAAAAGAAAATTATGATTCTTTCCACCGGCGGTACCATCGCCTGCAGCGAAAGCGAACGCGGCCTGATCCCCACGGCTGCCGCTGAAGCGTTTCTGGCCTACCTTCCGGAGCGCATGGCCGGCGATTTCGATATTTCTCTGTTGGATTTGTTCCAGCTGGACAGTTCCTCCATCGGGCCGTCCCATTGGCTTACGCTGGCGCAGACCATCCGCAGCCGCTACGACGATTTCGACGGCTTTCTGATCACCCACGGTACCGACACCATGGCATACACGGCTTCGACCCTCAGCTACCTTTTGGCCGGTGGCAACAAGCCCGTCGTCTTGACCGGTTCCCAGCTTCCCGCCGATGTCCCCGGCTCCGATGGTCCTTCCAACCTGAAAACGGCATTTCAAGCGTTTTACACCGGATTGACCGGCGTCATGATCGCCTTCTGCGGTCAGCTGATCCGCGGCTGCCGCGCATCGAAGCTGCGGACTCACAGCTTCAACGCCTTTGAAAGCATCAACGTTCCGCCTCTGATGGACTTTTCCGGCAACGGCGACAACGGATACCAGCCGCCTGCGGACACCGTAGCTTCCTGCTGCTCTTCGGGATCGTTCGCCCACGGCGAATCGGCCTGCGCTGCGCAGCTGTTCGGAACGCAGCCTCTGTCTTTAGAGCCTCGCGTGGGCCTGCTCAAGCTCCATCCCGGCATGATGCCTGCCATGCTGAGCGCCGTCGGTCAGACCGGACTTCGCGGCCTGGTGTTGGAGCTGTTCGGCATCGGCAACTTCCCCACCGAAAACACAGCGCTGATGGATGCGCTTCGCGGTCTGTCGGATCGCGGCATCATCATCGTTACCAAGAGCCAGTGCCCCTTTGAGCCCAGCAATTCCGACGTATACGCCTCCGGCCGACAGCTGGCGCAGCTTCACGTCATTTCGGCCAGGGACATGACCACCGAGGCTTCCGTGACGAAGCTGATGTGGGCGCTGGGAAAAACATCTCAGCCGGAGCAGGTTCGCCAGCTGTTCCTGACAAACATCGCAGGAGAAATTACGCTGTAAATGCAAAATCACCGGTCTCGTAAATGCGACTATGGCCGGTGATTTTTTATGGTCTGTATTATATCTTATCGCATTGCTCTGATCCACCGATCGAGGAATTTCATCTGCTCTTCGGTGTGAAACCAGTGTTCTCCGCCTTCCATCATCGTCAGCGATGCCCCGGTCCGTTCCGCGAAGCTTCGGATCGTTTCCGCCGAGGTCAGGTGATCCCTCTGTCCGTACAGGATATGCGTAGGTACCTTCCACTCCACGGGATGGCTGCGTACGTCGCAGAGA
>JAGATO010000351.1 GCA_017621195.1 Bacillota bacterium
ACGTTTTCAGGGGTAGTATTCGAGAACGACGGAAGAAGAACAGAGGAATTTGCCTATGGCTATACAAAGGGAAAAAATGCATTTGTGGGGGATTCCCATCGACAGAGTGGATGGGGAGACCACCATGGCCATCTTCGAAGAACTGATGGAAACGCCGGAGTGCAGCATGATCGTCACGCCCAATTCCGAGATCATCATGGCAGCGTCCAAGGATGCGGAACTGGAACGACTTCTGTGCGAAGCGGATCTGATGATTCCCGACGGCATCGGCCTGGTCTATGCGTCGAAGATCCTGAAGCAGCCTCTGGCCGAACGAGTGACGGGGATCGACTTTGCCGACAGAGCGCTGGCTCGGCTAGCGGAGGAAGGAAAATCCGTCTACTTCCTGGGAAGTAAGCCTGACGGCGGAGACGGCGTCAGCGTTGCCAGGATGGCGGCGGACCGGAAGGCTCAGGAGCATCCGGGACTGGTGATCGCCGGAACCAGGGACGGCTATTTCAAACCGGAAGACGAAGAGGAGATCGTGGCGCAGATCAACGCCAGCGGCGCGGAGCTGCTGCTGGTTGCCCTGGGGTCGCCAAAACAGGAAAAGTTCATCCAGCGCCATCGTCACCAGCTGAAGGCCAAGGTTGCCATCGGCGTGGGTGGAAGTCTGGACGTCTGGGCGGGAACGCTGAAGCGTGCGCCCGAATTCTTCCGGAAGCACGGGCTGGAATGGCTGTATCGGCTGATCCAGGAACCCAGCAGATATAAAAGAATGGCGGTTCTGCCGCTGTTTATGATAAAAGTTATCGTCACGAAAGGGAGGAAGTAACATGGCAATGAATTGCGAGCTGTTGGCGCAGAAAGCTGCCGATATCAGAGTTGATATTATCAAGGAAGTGCATTCTGCAGCATCCGGCCATCCTGGCGGATCGCTCTCCGCAGCTGATATCGTAACCGTACTGTATTTTCATGAGATGAACATCGATCCGGCGGATCCGAAGAAGCCGGATCGCGATAAATTCGTTCTGTCCAAGGGACACGCTGCACCGGTACTGTATGCGGCGCTGGCAGAGCGGGGATTCTTTCCCAAGGAGGAACTGACCACGCTGCGAAAGCTGGGAAGCCGGCTGCAGGGTCATCCGTCCATGAAGATGCTGCCTGGAATTGAAATGTCCACCGGTTCTCTCGGTCAGGGAACTTCCGTGGCCGTGGGCATGGCACTGGCCAACAAGCTGGACAAGAAGGACGGCCGCGTCTACACGCTGCTGGGCGACGGCGAGCTGCAGGAAGGAATCGTGTGGGAGGCTGCCATGGCTGCGGCTCACTACGGTCTGGACAACCTGTGCGCCGTAGTGGACTGGAACGGTCTTCAGATCGATGGAAAAAATGAAGACGTCATGAACGTAAAGCCCATCGATGAAAAGTTCAGAGCCTTCGGCTGGAACGTGATCGAAATCGACGGTCACGATCTGGAACAGATCGGTGACGCTTTTGACCGGGCGAGAGCCTGCAAGGGCCGCCCCACCATGATTCTGGCCAGAACCCACAAGGGCCACGGCGTTTCCTTCATGGAAGACAATGCGGGATGGCACGGAAAGGCTCCCGGGGAAGACCAGGCGAAGCAGGCAGTAGAAGAACTGGGAGGTAGATGGTAATGGCAGAAAAAATGGCTACGAGACAGGCTTACGGTAAATTTTTGTCTCAGATCGCAGAAACAAACCCCAACGTGGTAGTCATGGATGCTGACCTGTCCGGTTCCACGATGACCAAGGAATTCAAAAATGTGGCTCCGGAGCGTTTCTTCAACGTGGGCATTGCGGAGCAGAACCTGTACGCCATGGCCACCGGTCTGGCACACTCCGGCAAGACCGTGTTCGCCAGCACCTTCGCCATGTTTGCCGCGGGCCGCGCTTTTGAAATCATCCGCAACTCCATCGGCTACACCCACGCCAACGTGAAGATCTGCGCAACTCACGCAGGACTGACCGTAGGTGAGGACGGTGCTTCCCACCAGGCCATCGAGGACATGGCACTGATGAGAACCATCCCCGGCATGACGGTAGTGAACCCGGCAGACGGCGCTTCTGCCATGGCTCTGCTGAAGGCGGTTTCGGAGATGAACGGTCCTGCTTACGTGCGTCTGGGCCGCGCTGCAGTGGAAGGCATCTACGAAGACGACGCCGTATTTGAGATCGGAAAGGGCGTCTGTGTGAAAGACGGAGAGGATGCCACCATCATCGCCACAGGTATTATGGTAGGCGAGGCGCTGAAGGCAGCGGAAACGCTGAAGGCGGAAGGCATCGACGTTCGCGTCATCGACATGCACACCATCAAGCCTCTGGATGAGGATATCATCGTCAAGGCTGCGGAAGAAACCGGCGCCATCGTTACGGCGGAAGAACACACCGTCATCGGAGGTCTGGGCTCTGCGGTTGCCGAGGTGGTTGCTCAGCGCTGCCCGGTCAAGATGAAGATCGTGGGTGTACAGGATACCTTCGGCGAATCCGGAAAACCGGCGGAACTGCTGGCCAAGTACGGACTGACGGCGCAGGACCTGTGCGAAGCGGTAAAGGCTCTGAAGAAGTAGGGACGCGGCGGGTTTGAGACCGCCGGAATCCATGTATAAATCACTCCCTTCCGGAATACATTGAACCAGAAACTGTATTCAAAGGAGGGAGTTTTTCATTGGATAAAATCAGAAATCATAAAAAGATGCTGGGCGCCGGGCTGGCCGTTGTACTGGCGCTGCTGGCCGGCGTCACTCTGCTGTCGAGAGGGGGAACAGATGTGGAATTCACGGTGTTGGCAGAAGAGGAATATCCGGGTGATATCGTCAGCCAGGTGATTCCGGAATACCGAAAGCTGGAACGGGCTCTGGCCTGCGTGGTGGAGGACACGGTCTACGTAGTGGCGACCCGGGGAGAGAAGGCTTCCGACGGATATGAAATCACCATTGACAAGATGACGCTGACGGAGAAGGACGGATCTACGACGTTGGAGGTATATGTGAAGTTCAGGGATCCGTCGCCGGATACGGCGGTAGGGCAGGCGGTGACCTACCCGCTGCAGGTGGCGAAAACGGAACTGAAAGCCCTGCCCAATCACATTTCGCTGAAGGTGGAATACGTGGACTGAAGAAGGATCGAAGATTAAAAGGAAAGAGCCGCTGATTCTGCGGCTGCACGCGAAAGAGCGAAGCGGCCAAAGGAAGCAGCGGTTTTTTTCGTGGGAAAAGCAAAAAAGAAATATTTTACATATTTACAAAATTAAATCTGGGTGGTATTATAAAAACAGGTAATATAATCAAGAAGGAGGTGAGGGATTGAAACGGATCGGACTCGTGCCGGTCAGCGACAG
>JAGATO010000032.1 GCA_017621195.1 Bacillota bacterium
CTGGGATCATCCCGACCGGAAGTTGACGATGATCGGCGTTACAGGTACCAACGGAAAGACCACCACAACCTGGATGATCCGGCGGATTTTGAACCGGTTGGGCGTAGGATGCGGACTGATCGGTACCGTGGTCTACGAAACCGGCGACGAAGCGTTGGCATCGGACCGTACGACACCGCAGCCGGACCAACTGTACCGCCTGTTACATGAAATGAGGCGCAGCGGCTGTACGGCCTGCGCCATGGAGGTATCGTCCCACGGCCTCGCTCTGGGACGGGTGGAAACCCTGGAATTCCAATACGGAGTCTTCACTAACCTGACGGAGGACCATCTGGATTTTCACGGGACCATGGAAGCGTATTACCGGGCGAAGAAGAAGCTGTTCGACCGGGTAAAGATCTGCAGCTTCATCAATACGGACGATCTCTGGGGACGCCGCCTGTACGGAGAATTGCGGGCGGAGGGAAAACCGTGTTTCGGTCTGTCCCTTGCGGACTGGACTGCCGATCTCTGGGGAGATGTGGTGCGGTGTGACGGCGCCGGAAGCATCGTGAGGCTACCGCAGCTGGCCGTCACTCTGAAGCTGGCGCTGCCGGGAAAGTGGAACTGCGAAAACGCTCTGGCGGCCTGGGCTGTCTGCGCAGCCGTCATGGGAAACCGGGCGGCAGAGGCGCTGGAGGAAATGGATGGCGTACCGGGTCGGTTTGAACCGGTGAAGAATCGGGCGGGAAGAAACGTCATCGTGGATTACGCTCACACGCCGGATGCGCTAAAACGGGTTTTGACCACGGCGCGGCCGTTGGTGGGCGAAGGCGGAAGGCTGATCTGCGTCTTCGGCTGCGGTGGTGACCGGGACGCGGGAAAGCGCCCGCTGATGGGAGAAATCTCCGGACGGCTGGCCGACTATACGGTGATCACCTCCGACAATCCGCGTACGGAGGACCCGGAAATCATCGCCGAACAGATCGAAGAGGGAATGCGAACCACAGGGGGAACGTACGAAATTCTGCTCGATCGAAAAAAAGCCATCGAAAAAGCATTGACTTTATGCGGACGTCGAGATATTGTAGTCATCGCAGGGAAAGGTCATGAGACCACCCAGACCATAGGAAAGAAAGCCTATCCTTTTGACGACCGCAGGGTCGCGGAGGAATTGCTGAAGAAGCTGAAGAAATAGAAACAGAGCAGGAGATCTACTTTATGAAAACGATAACAATCACACAGGCGGCAGCAGGTGCCGGAGGCCATCTGGCCTGCGGTACGGGAAACGGAACCATCGGATCCGTGGTCATCGACTCGAGACAGGCGGAAAAGGAAACGCTGTTCGTCGCCATCAAGGGAGAGCGCCAGGACGGCCACGATTTTGCGGAAGCTGCGGCGCGGCAGGGCTGCCGTGCTTTTCTGCTGTCCAGAGAGGACGTCATCCGGAAGCTGGCCGACACCTGTCCCGATGCGGAGATCATCGCGGTGGAGGATACGGTAAAGGGACTGCAGGAGCTGTCCCGCTGGTATCTGTCCCAGTTTCATCCCATCAAGGTGGCGGTGACCGGAAGCACGGGGAAGACCAGCACCAAGGAGATGACGGCCGCCGTTCTGTCCAGAAAATACAAGACCGTAAAGAATGAGGGAAACCTGAACAACGAGCTGGGTCTTCCTCTGACCATATTCAAGGTGGATGAGACCACGGAAGCCGCCGTTTTCGAAATGGGAATGAGCAGCTTTGGCGAGATCCATCTGCTGGCGGACATCGTCCGTCCCGATGTGGCGGTGATCACCAATGTGGGAACGTCACATATCGAATTCCTAAAAACGAGGGAAAACATCCAGAAGGCCAAGATGGAGGTGACCGATTTCTTCGGTCAGGACAACGTGCTGATCGTCAACAGCGATAACGACTTCCTGAACCTCAGCGCCGTATCCCGCTACGTCAACCTGCGAAAGAAAGAAGATCCGTCCTACGGAGGCGGCTTCCGCCTGATCACCGCAGGGGAGATGGGACGACAGGACATCGTCATCTCCAACGTGGATGACATGGGAGAAGAAGGAATCACGTTCCAGCTGGCCTGGAAGGGAGAAAAACAGAAATTCACCGTGCCGCTGCCGGGACGCCACAACGCTCACAACGCCATGCTGGCCGTAGGCGTGGGCCTGCAGTTCGGCGTCTCTCTGGGCGAAGCATCCCGGGCGCTGCGATCGCTGGAAGCCACCAGCCGCCGCCTGGTCATCGAAGCCGCAGGAGAATACAAGCTGATCGACGACAGCTACAAGTCCAGCCCCGAGTCCATCGCCGCTGCCGTGGATGTGCTGGAGCACGTGTCCGGCGGACGGAAGGTGGCGATCCTGGCTGATATTCTGGAACTGGGAGAACAGTCCGAGCCCCTGCACCGCCAGTCGGGCCGTGCCGCTGCCGCCGGCGGCGTACAGCTGCTGATCGCCTGCGGACCGGAGGCCAGATTCATGGCCGACGCCGCTGTACAGTGGCATCGGGAACAGGGAAAGGACGAAGCGGAGATCGAAAGGGCGGTGCTGTATTTCCCGCAGCGGGAACAGCTGCAGGAGCAATTGCCATCCCTGCTTCAGCCGGGAGACGTGATCCTGGTCAAGGGCTCCAACGGCATGAAGATGTCCCTGATAGAGGAACAGATCCGGGGCATGAAGGCGAAGGAACAGTAAACGCAGTGGAGGAATACGGAAGATGATCAAAGAATTGGGAGCGTGCGCTCCGGTAATCATGCGATTTGCAGTGGCCTTCGTCATTACGGCCATCGCCACACCGCTGTTGATCCCTGTTCTGCACCGGATCAAGGCGGGACAGAGCATTCGAGAGGAGGGACCCCAGTCCCACATGGCCAAATCGGGAACGCCCACCATGGGCGGGCTTGCCATCATACTGGCTGTCCTGGTCACCTGCCTCACTTCGGGAGCGCTTCACACGGATATGCTGATCCTGTTGGGAACGCTGCTGGCCTTTGGCCTCATCGGCTTCATCGACGACTTCGTCAAGGTGGCTATGAAGCGGAATCTGGGATTGACGCCGAAGCAGAAGCTGGCGCTGCAGATCCTGATCTCCTGTGTGGTAGCCGCCTATCAGAGCCGCATGTCCATCTACGGGACCAGCATTTTCATCCCCATCATCCATCAATATTGGGATTTCGGAATTCTGTACGTGCCCTTCGTGGCCTTCGTCATGGTAGCCATGACCAACGCGGTGAATCTGACCGACGGTCTGGACGGCCTGGCGTCGGGCGTGACGGCCATCGTGGCGGTCTTCCTGACCATCGTGGGCGTCAGCTTCTACGGATACGGCGCTTCCAGCGCCTTTACCGCGGCCATCGCCGGAGGATGCGTGGGATTCCTTCTGTACAATCACCATCCGGCAAAGCTGTTCATGGGAGATACCGGTTCGCTGGCCCTGGGCGGAGCCATTGCCGCGGCAGCGATTCTGATGAACATTGAACTGATCCTCCCCATCGCCGGAGGAATTTACGTGGCGGAGGCGGCCTCC
>JAGATO010000352.1 GCA_017621195.1 Bacillota bacterium
ATTATGGAGGATCGTCCCGCTTCCATCGGATTGTCCGATGATTCGCAGATCCAAAAAAGGCGTTCTCCCACGGGCGATGGCCTTCCTCACATAATCTCGTCCCTGAAATTCGCCCGGTTCTATGGATCGCCTGAGGATCGCGTCACCTTCCTCCCAAACCCGCTTCACCGCTGTATTCCTCCTCTTTCATACAGAGCAGACAGGGCGTATAACCCAATCTCTGCGCCGCATCGCGTATGGTCCGCTTTCGTTCTCCCCCGGTCACCGTACACTGGCTTCTGTGGTATCTCTGGCCCCAGTTGGGAAAGATCCACACGGTCTCCTGATCCTCCCCTCCATAAATCCGCCCGCAGAAGCGCAGCCGATCGGAAAATTCTCCGCCGGTCCCCTTTCCTACCGTCCATCCACAGCGAATCTGACACCTCAGTTCTCTTCCGTCCTCCTGTTCCAAAAGCGACGCAATTCCGTCCCAATCCCATGCGCTCTCGACAATGCCGTGATCGGCCATGTCTCCTTTCCATTCTCCTTTCACCTTTCCGACGATCCGTTGTTGGAGCAATAACCGGGCCACCGGTTCCATCTCCGATTCCATGGCCGCCTGGACGCAGCTTTCGTTCATCTGGTCGAAGCCGTGGTACATCACGCTTTCTTCCAGCTGTAAAAATCGGAATGCGGACGCCATAGCCATTACGAGAAAGAGGGCCAGCGGAAGGAGGAGGGACGCCTCCACCATAAGACTTCCACGTCTCGTTTCATTCAAAGCTGCTCACCCCTTCCCCTTCGTACATCCTGTGCTGTCCTGTGGAAGTTTCCAGCTGTGCCCGGATCTTCCATCGAAATCCCGCGCTGCATTCCTTCAGACTGAATTCCTTCCCCAGATCTTTGCTTGCGTTCAGCTGCACCAGATCCATCATCCGGATCAGCTTCGTCTCCTGGGAGTGCAAAAGCAGCAGTACGTGAAGGTGATCCTCGTAGGACATGGTCCAGAGCTCTCCTTCCTCCTCTGCAGATGCAGCGCTTTCATCTGTCGCCAGCTCAGCTAACGTCCACTGGTCCGGTTGTTTCAGCACGGGAACGGACTCTCCCTGCAGGAGCGCCTTCACGTCATTTCCTGCCTCCGCAGCCGACAGGGACGCGGCGATGATTCCGAACGCGGCCGGATACGGTACGGGCGCCATGGCAAGGGCCATGGCCCCGATCATCTGAGTCATCGTTTCATCCCGATAGATCGCGGCCAGGTTCAGCGCCGTCCTCATCAGAAACAGATCCTGCTTCGTCCTCTTGAAATTGGTCTCGTCCGATAATTTCCCGTGAAGGATGTATTCCAATTCACAGGCGAACCATCCGTCCCTCTGATCCCGAAAGTTTCCGAAATAACGGACCGCATAGAGATCCGTATACAGTGAATCCTGGATCACCGTTCCCATCTGACCTAAGTTCAATCGAAATACGTCCCAGGGCTTCTGCCTGTAAGCGGTGTCGATCTGACGGGAGGGCAGCGCTTCGATCATATCAAAATCGTCCAATACCCGTCCCTCTATCAGTCCAATGGATTCCACGGTCTTCTGACCCATCTCCTCTCGCCGCTCCTTATCCCTGAGCAGCTGCTCCATCTTCTCCTTCAGAGAATCCTCTTCCGTTTCCGCCTCTTCTGACACCGTTCCCTGCCCGGAACGCTGCACCTGGCTCCTTCCTGCGGCCTCTTTCCCGTCAAGCCCCTCTCCCATCAGGGATGTCACCTCCTTCAAGGTCTCAAACAGTTCCGTCCGTTCCAAAAGCTCGATGTACGTCCCCAGCTCCATGACGGTTCGAATCTGCTTCTTCCACTGCTCCGTATCCATCAGAGAATACTCCGATCCGTCGATCTCCAATTCTTCCAGTCTGGCTTTCAACAGCCCCGTTCCTTCTTCTCCGTTCCAGAAGGGGCTGTTGGCTTCGATGTACCGTTCCATGCGGCTTCGTAAAATCGTTTCGTCGTTCCAGACGCCGTAGATGTCATACGCTTCGCTGAGCTGAGGCAGGTAATAGGATAGTACCGCCCTCCCCGCGTTTTCTCCGTTCCACTCCACCGCATGTTCCAGCGTCCGGTACGAAGCGTGTTCGTAGAGCATGAGAAATACCGGAATTACGGCAGCCATCAGACACAGGAGAAATACCGATGCCGAACCGTCTTTATTCGCCCACCGTTTCATTCTTTTTCCTTCCACAGCAGCTTCCACTGTTTCCATCGGATCAGCTGCTCATTCCCCCATCGCTGCTCCTCCTGGGCAGACTGTTGGTGGCGGTCCCATTCCCGTTCCCAGTCTTCATACCAGCGAAACATCAGAGAAATTCCCTGAACGAGCAGAAGGACGATCAGCGGAAACAAAACAGCCGCTTCCACCAGGGAAGCTCCCCTGCGGCTTTCCTCCTTCTTCATATTAAAATCCGCTTCCCAACAGTCCGTCAAAGGTGGATTCTACAAACAGAAGGATCTTTTCCTTGAAGACCAAACCCACCGCCACCGCAATGCAGATCAGCACAGCCACCTGGACCATTTCCATACCGGAACGGTTTGGCTCGATGCGATAATACTTTTCTTCTTCGTACACCTTGTCCTGATATACCTTTTTCTTTTCCATTGTTACTCTTCCTTTCTTCTCACATTCCGATCCATACCGGCCCGGTGGCCAGAACCAGGATCACCGCCAAAAGAATACATTGGGGCCCGATCAGGCGAACCTCCATCTCCCGACATTTGCCTTCTTTCTGTTTCCACTGACGCTCCACGGCGTAATTTCGTTCGGTCTTCAGCTGGTGTACCAACGAATCGGAGCCGCGATGCATGTGGTCGACCAACATAGTGGAAAATCTCACAAGCTCTGCCGACCCGCTGTCCACCGCATATTCGCACAGCAGGGCTGTCACAGGTCTACGTGTTTCCAAAGCTCTCTGACACAGATTGCGAATATCGCGAAACAGAGATCCGCTTTCCCCATCCGAAGCTTCTTCCCGTTCTTCCTCCGACGCCAGCTGCAGCGCCTCCGACAGGATCAATCCCGCATTCATCATGAGAATCAGCTGTTCCATCAACAGAGGAAGCTGCTCTTCTATCTCTCTTTTCCTGCGTTCCACCTGCTTTTCCACCTGATGATATTTCCCGGAAAAGACCAGGAGAAAGAGGGTGAACGTCCACACGGCTACGACCCAAAGGTTTTGTTTTCTCGGGGCATCCGTCACTTTCACTCCGTTCCATTCTCCCTCAACGGTTCCGTCCCCTCCCGGCTTACTCTGTTCCAACCCGGTTCTCATCGTCTCGGTCCGCAACCGAAGGGCCTGAGCTATTTCCTCCTCCGTCTCTGGCGGAACGATCCTCCCTGTTACAGAAAAACGGGAAACATTGTCGTTGATCAGCATCGTTACGCGTATGACCACATCCTCGCCCTCTCCGGTTCCGATGCCGTCCACCAGCCCCTGGGCTGAGATCCGTTCCGGCAGACTGGTTTCGTATCTGAGAAATACGCCGGATTCCAACTTCTGCGGAAATACCAAAGGCCCTGAAATGTGTTCCCAGCTCTCGTTATTTCCCAACATTTCCCGGGAAATCCGCTCCTGGGCTTCCCGAAGAACCGCCTCCTCGTCCAGAGGGAGAACCTCTTCTTCCGGCTCTTCCAGCCGCAGCTCCTGCCGGACACCTCCGTATTCCAGGAGCACCGTTCTTTCCTCCGGTTCGTTCAGCGCTCCCGAGGCCATTCCCCAGGCGAGGATCAGAGAGAATCCGA
>JAGATO010000353.1 GCA_017621195.1 Bacillota bacterium
AATAAGATCGTTCTGGTGGGAAGCATGATCCAGGATCTGATGACCCGCGGAAGAAATATGCCTCTGGCTGCGGCCATGGCGGTGATTCTCATGGTTCTGACTACGGTGCTGCTGTGGCTGTACCGAAAGGTCTCCAGAACGAAGACATTGGAGGGATTGGTATGAAGAAGAAACGGATCAAGCCCTCTGCCATCTATCTTGCAGTGATTTTATTTCTGACCTACGTTCCGATCCTTCTGACGGTGGTCTATTCGTTCAACGAATCCAAGATCACATCGGTATGGAGCGGCTTTTCCCTGAAATGGTATCAGGAACTGTTCCGCGACCGGGATCTGAAGGAAGCACTGATCAACAGCCTGGTGCTGGCAGTCTGCAGCTGCAGCGCGGCTACGGTCATCGGAACCATGGGAGCGCTGGGCATGAAAAAAGTTCCGCTGAAGACCAACGGTCTCATCGAGTATATTTCCACGTTGCCCATGATGATTCCGGAGATCATTTTAGGAATCGTGTTCATGGCAGCATTTTCGCTGATGGGACTTCCCTTCGGTATGACTACGCTGATCATCGCCCATACTACGTTCTGTATCCCCTATATCTTCATGATGGTTCGTACCAGACTGGAGGGGATGGATCAGAGCATCGAGGATGCGGCCAGGGATCTGGGAGCAGGGCCCATGCGGCTCTTCTGGGACATTACTCTGCCCATGATCCTGCCGGCGATCCTGTCGGGCATGCTGTTGGCCTTTGCCATGTCCTTTGATGACGTGATCATCAGTCTGTTCGTCACGGGACCGAAGGTGAATACGCTGCCCGTGAAAATCTATACGAAGCTGAAGATCGGCGTAACGCCGGAGATCAATGCGCTGGCCACGGTGATGCTGGCGGTGATCATCGCAGCTTTGCTGCTTGCCAATTTCATTGCCACCCGCGGAAAGCGGCGGAAATGGAAAGATAATAAAGATTATTAAGGAGGTTTTATTATGAAAAAGACAGTTGCTGTGCTGCTGTGCCTGGTGATGGTTCTGGGACTGTTCGTCGGCTGCGGCGGTGGCAATACCGCAGCGGAAGAGACTGCGGGAGAATTGAATCTGTTCACCTGGGACGGTATGTTCCCCCAGGAAGTTCTGGACGATTTCGAGGCTCAGACAGGGATCCGCATCTACTATTCCAACTTCGACAGCGATGAATCCATGCTGGCCAAGCTGGAAGAGACTCAGGGCGGCGATTACGACGTGGTCATCGCCGATGATTACATCATCGAGCTGGCGGTCAACGAGGGACTGGTCCAGAAGCTGGACAAGTCCAAGATTTCCACTTACGACAATCTGAACCCGCTGTACATGGGTCAGTTCTACGATCCCACCGACGAATACACCGTTCCCTGGGGTGCGGGAATTCCTCTGATCGTGTACAATCCGGCGCTGACCGGCTTTGATATGACCGGTTACGAAGATCTGTGGAATCCGGCGCTGAAGGACAACGTGGCTCTCATCGGAAACTACCGCGTCATCGACGGCATCGTGCTGAAGACCATGGGCGAGTCCTTCAATACGGAGGACGTGGCCAAGATCGAAGCTGCCGGTGAAAAGCTGAAGGCCATGGCGGACAACGTCCGGGTCATCAACGACAACAATACGCAGGACTTCCTGATCAGCGAAGAAGTGGCGGCGGCCTTCCTCTATACGTCTCAGGTCAACGCTGCCCTCAATGCCAGAGACGATCTGAAGGTCTGCTATCCCAAGGAGGGACTGGGCTTCGGTATCATGGCGGCCTTCATTCCTTCTCAGGCTCCCAACAGCGATGCGGCTCATCTGTTCTTAGAGTACCTGAACCAGCCGGAAGTGGCTGCCAAGTGCTTCGAGTACTTGGGTTACTACTGCACCAACAAGGCGGCTGAGGATTACATTTCCGAAGAAATGTACGACATGCTGGTCGTTCCCGACACCGTAACGGAGGGCGAAAGCATCAAGAATCTGTCCCAGGAGGCGGAGGACGCTCACGCCAAGATCTGGAACGAATTCAAGACGGCCTGCGGTCAGTAGTGCATAGAAATATCCAGAATGATGATGTCTTCGCCGATGTTTCGAATGCTCTCCCAGGGGATCTGCATGAAATCTCCCCGGTCGAACAGGCTGAATCTTCCCTGATACTGCGGGATCAGCAGGGCGCGGATGCGCCCGGTGGCGGGGTCGAACAGCAGCTCCGAATCGGCCAGCTGACCGTAGCGGCCGCCGTCGGACAAATTGATGAGTTCCTTATCACCGATATCGCTCAATCGCATGACAATCCTTCCTTTCCTGCATATTCCGGTAAAAAACCGGGAAAGCTGTTGATATGCGGAGACCATCGGCTCCGCTGTTACAGTGTATTTGACAGAGCTTGTCTTTTATGAAGAAGGAGGAGGGAATGAGCGAAGAAAATAGAGAAGAGAAAGAACGGGAGGAGCAGGAGGCGAAGCAGACCATCGACGATTTCGGCGTGATTCGCAACGTCTTTCAGTTTGACAGTGACATCCAGTATCTGACCATCATCGGAAGCATCGAAGGCCACATGACGCTTCCGCCTCAGAACAAGACCACCAAGTACGAAAACATCATACCGCAGCTGGTGGCGGTGGAGGAGAACCCCAAGGTAAAGGGACTTCTGGTCATTCTGAACACGGTGGGCGGCGATGTGGAGGCTGGACTGGCGCTGGCGGAGATGATTGCCACCCTGTCCAAGCCTACGGTATCCCTGGTTTTGGGCGGAGGTCATAGCATGGGTGTTCCGCTGGCCACGGCGGGGACGTATTCCTTCATCGCCGAAAGCGCCACGATGACGCTTCACCCCATTCGCATGTCGGGGCTGGTCATCGGCGCGGAGCAGACGTACGAATACTTCCGGCGGATGCAGGACCGGATCGTGGATTTCATCGTGAGAACATCCCATGCGGATCGGAATACGATTCTGAAGCTGATGAGCAGCACCAGCGAAATGGCCAACGACGTAGGGACGATCCTCTACGGAAAGGAAGCGGTGGAGATCGGGCTCATCGATCAGGTGGGAGGATTGAACGAAGCGCTTCAAAAACTTCGTACTTTGATCGATGGAGAACAAAATGAAACAAAATAGACAAGAGAAGCCACACTACTGAAATAGTGTTGACAACAATAAACTACTGTGATAGTATGAACATACAAACTATTGCAGTAGTTTATTGTTTTTGCAGCCGTTGGGGGAGATGTCGGTGACGGCCGAGATGCCACAGCGGATGAAAAGGGGGAAATATGAGTCTAAAGTTATTCGATTCGGAACTGAAGGTGATGAACGTCCTCTGGAACAGAGGCGATACGAGAGCCAAGGAGATTTCGGACATATTGAAAGAAGAGATTGGCTGGAATATGAACACCACCTATACGGTGATCAAAAAATGCATCGCCAAGGGTGCGATCCTGCGGATGGAGCCTCACTTTCTGTGCCACGCCGCGATCGAAAAATCCCAGGTGCAGCAGGCGGAGGCGGAAGAACTGATGGACAAGCTGTTCGACGGGTCGCCGGAGCTATTGTTCGCCTCCCTGCTGAGCAGCAAAAAGCTGTCGGAGGACCAGCTGCAGCGCCTGCGGCAGATCGTGGCCGACGGACAGTGAGGACGCGGCGATGGATGTAATGGAGACGCTGGGGGCGTTGGATGCGATGCTGCGCATGAGCGCTTCGGGAAGCCTGATGATTCTGGCGGTGATCCTGACCCGGGCTGCGCTGATCTACCGATTTCCCAAGCGGACGTTTTCCTTTCTTTGGACGGTCTGTGCTCTGCGCCTGGTGATTCCGGCCTTTCCCGCATGTTGGCTGAGCTTCGAGACCCTGTGGTGGGCTGTTGCAACACGGCTGGGATCGTGGGAAACGGCGGAGGACGTCTCGGGCCTCGGCTGGCCGTCGGGAGACTGGATGACGGACTGGACGGAGGCAGGCGCGTTTTCCGGAAGCGAGATGACGGGAGCCGGATGGGCTGCGGTTGGCAGCGCGGGAAGGACCGCGTGGATTCAGGGGCTGTGGCTGGCCGGAACGCTGGTGTTTGTGGCCTGGTTTGCGGTGGTATACCTGCGGTATCGCCGCAGGTTTGCCGCATCCCTTCCGCTGGAAGCGGACGGTATCGGTCCGGTGGGAACGCCGTCCTGCGGATGGCGTTTTCGCAGGCTGTTCCGCTCGGTAAGCCTGCGCCAGTCGGATCGGATCGATGGGCCGCTGAGCTTCGGACTGGTGCGGCCGGTGATTCTGTTTCCGGCGACCATGGATTGGAACGACCGGGAGGCTGTGGACTATGTGATGGCCCATGAGCTGGTCCACATCCGTCGGTTTGACGGCCTGCGGAAGGGCGTCTTTGCTGTGGCTCTGTGCGTCCACTGGTGGAATCCGCTGGTGTGGCTGATGTTTTTTCTGGCGAACCGGGATCTGGAGCTTGCCTGCGACGAAGCCGTGATCCGCAGCTTTGATCAGGACTGTCGGGCGGCCTATGCCATGGCACTGATCCGTCTGGAAGGAAGGCGAAGCGCCTGCACCGCACTGTACAGCCATTTCAATCGCAATGCAATGGAAGAAAGGATTGGGGCAATTATGAAAACGAAACGGATATCGAAAGCGGTCGTCGCGGCGGCCGTGTGTCTGGCCCTGGGACTGACGGTGGTGTTTGCCACATCGGCTCCCGGAGAGGCCATGG
The DNA here is from genome assembly GCA_017621195.1 of Bacillota bacterium. Taxonomy (GTDB): domain Bacteria; phylum Bacillota; class Clostridia; order Peptostreptococcales; family Anaerovoracaceae; genus RGIG446. Next base: position 4,694 of record JAGATO010000353.1, read on the forward strand.
AGGAAGAAGGGAACGGAGGCGATCTGCAGATCCTCAGCAGTTCGGTTTCGAAAGAATTGTTGTGGCCGGGGGAAGGCTGCAACCAGGTGACGATGACCTTCGGTGAGCGGGTCCATCCCGTGACGGGAGAGAAGATCGTGACGGATCACATCACCATCGGCGATTCCAAAGGGGAGGCGGA
>JAGATO010000354.1 GCA_017621195.1 Bacillota bacterium
GTACAACCGATAGGCTTTGTCCGAGGGAACGCGGCCAGCCGACGTATGAGGATGGGTCAGATACCCCATCTCCTCCAGATCGGACATCTCGTTTCGAATGGTAGCCGGGCTGATGCCCAAATCGTACTTCTTCGACAACGTACGGGAACCTACCGGCTCGGCGGAATGAATGAAATCGGCCACAATCGCGTGAAGGATCTTCAGTTTTCTTTCTGTTAAATCCACGACTTGCACTCTCCTTTCACTCCTGTTTGTTAGCACTCACTTGGCCCGAGTGCTAACTACAAGTTAAATTTACCACTGTACTCCTATATTGTCAACTGTTTTTCAAAATTTTTTCATCAATTTATGTGAAGATTTCTTCATAATTGTGAAAGGTATCTCCATAAAAAAGGACCCGTCAGGGTCCTCTCTTACGCTGTATGGGATGCGCTGCTGCGCAGCATGGCCGCGCCGATGGTTCCGGCATCGTTGCCCATGACCGCGGGTACGATATCGTATTCGCAGCGGAAGAACACCTTTTCCTTCACCTTCTTCCGCAGCGGCTCGTACAGAAAATCACCGGCAAGGCTGACGCCGCCGCCCAGCGCCACCACCTCGGGATCCAGAATCGCAGCGATGGAAGCGATTCCCTGAGCCAGATAGTCCACGTATTCGTTGAAGATGGCCAGCGCTGCCGTATCTCCGGCCTTGGCGCAGTCGATCACCGTCTTGGCGTTGACACGATCTATCTTTCCACCCGCTTTTCTGGCTACCGCCCCTTCGGGATGGAGGCGCGCCTCTTTCTTTCCCTGCTTGACCAGCCAGGTGGCCGCGCAGACCGTCTCGAAGCAGCCGCGATTGCCGCAGGTGCATTCCAGTCCACCGTACACCAGCGTCATGTGACCGATCTCCACGCCGTTGCCCCGGCCGCCGTTGAACATCTTTCCGTCCAGAATCAGACCACCGCCTACACCGGTTCCCAGCGTCAGGAGCAGAGCCGTCTTTTTTCCGTCAAAGGCGCCGCCGTACAGCTCCGCCAGGGCCGCCGCATTGGCATCGTTGGCCAGGGAGACGGGAATTCCGGGATACAGCTGGCTCACCGCCTCCTTCAGAGGTACGTCGTGAAATCCCAGATTGTAGGCGTCCAGTACCACGCTGCAGGTGGGATCGATGGCTCCGGGAACGGCAACTCCGATATCGGCGATATCGGACGTCTTCAGTCCGGCCTCGTTCAGCATATCTTTGATCAGTTCATCCATCACCCTGACACAGGCGTGATAGGACTCCCGGGGGAAGGGAACGTTCCGCTTCACCTGAATTTTTCCCTGATCGTTGACCAGGCCTGCTTTGATATTGGTTCCTCCGATATCAAACCCTACGTGAATCATTGTTTGTACCTCCTAATCGATTGACGGCAGCAGCTCAACGTAAGTATCGCAAAACTCCTCATTCAGCGCATCTTCGATCTCCTGCTGGACCGCAGACCACCGCCGGATGGATATGAGATTGCTGTTGGGCTTCAGGTAAATCGCCACCCAAAGGCGTCTGCCCATGCGCGACACTTCATATATTATATCTTCAAACTGGTCGATGAATCCGTCCTCTTCCAGAATGGGTTCAGAGATCTCCTTCACCTTGTCCACTACGTTCTGTTCCGGTGCCATCATCAGAAGATCCCGGACGCCGGAAATCACCATATGGATCGGCTCCGGCAGGATGAAAAAGGTCAGAATGATGGCCAGTACCTGATCCACATAGGGCATCACCGCCGTCATCCAATCGAACTTCAAAACCATGGGGGCCAAAAACGCCACGCCCAGTCCGGCGCTGACAACCGCATCCATGTACCAGCCACTGACTTCCGCTTCCACCAGCGGCGATTCCACATCGCGGTTCATCTTCTTCAGCGCCACGGTGACGATGAGCCCCACCGCTCCGGCAAACAGCTCAAAAGCAGCGATAATTCCGAAATTCACGTGACGGCCTCCCTGCAGGATCAGCTGTACGTTGCTGACGATCAGCCCCGCGGCAACGGCCAGCAGCATGAAGCCCTTGATGACGAGAAACCAGGTCTCCACCTGGGAATATCCGAAGGGGCGGCGTTCGGAAATCGGTTTGTACAGCAAAGGTACCAGCTTCAGCGATACGATGGCCGTTATGGTCTCCGCCATGTCGCAGACGGCATCCATCAGAACGGCCTGGGAATTGGTGATCAGAGCCACGAAGATCTCCAGAACGGCAAAGCCGATCTCCGCCCACATGGAAAGCTTCAGCGCGGACGTTTCCTGTCGGATTTCTCTCTGTATTGACTGTGCTTTCTCAGCACACATAATAATCCCTCCAAAATCAATCACAAGCAGTGATCGGAGGAATGATACAAACATCTCATTTTTTCAATTTGTTGTATTTTTCCACTAACCGCTTGTGAAATTCACATTCGAAATTGCAGGTCCTCGTCATGCGAATCCATCGCATCATCAGAACGCTGCAATCCGTCTTTGCCACATAGTCCTTGGGCGCAGCCACGGACTTTCCCTCTTCATAACCGGTAAATACAACATCTCCGGGATCCATCAACTCCGTCCCGTCATCATCGATTCCCTGGACCATGCCTTCCAGAACCACCGCAGCAAAGTACATGGATTCTCCCTTGGAGAAAATGGTCTCTCCGGCTTTGAACTTCTTCACACTGCCGTCGATGCAGTTAAAGATCCAGTCCAGATCCTTGTCATTCTTGAAGTGATCGAACAGAGGCAGCTGTTTAATTATGGGGTAGTAACTCTTCATTTTTCTTTATTCCTCCTCGCTCGCCCAGGCCAGCACCGCTCTTACGGCGCGCTTCCAGCCTTTGCGTTTCTTTTCTCTCTCTTCCGGGCTCATCTGCGGAACGAAGGTTCGTGCCGCATCCCAGTGCTTTACGATGTCATCCTTGCTCTCCCAGAAGCCGCAGGCCAATCCTGCCAGGTAGGCTGCCCCCAGCGCCGTGGTTTCGATACAGCCGGGACGATCCACCTCTACGCCGATCATATCCGCCTGAAACTGCATCAGAAAATCATTGGCGCAGGCGCCGCCGTCCACCTTCAGCGAAGACAGGGAAACGCCGCTGTCCTCTTCCATGGCCGCCAGAACGTCACAGGTCTGATATGCCAGGGATTCCAGCGTGGCTCGAACGATGTGATTCCGCCCGGCACCCCGGGTCAATCCGACGATGGTCCCCCGCGCGTAAGGATTCCAGTACGGCGCTCCGATGCCCACGAAGGCCGGAACCACGTAGACTCCCGCACTGTCCTCCACGGACAGGGCCGCCGCCTCGCTGGCGGGAGAGCTTTCGATGATCTTCAATTCATCCCGCAGCCACTGAATGGCCGCCCCGGCCACGAAGATGGAACCTTCCAATGCGTATTCCACAGTCCCGTCTACACCCCAGGCGATGGTGGTCAAAAGGCCGTTTTTCGAAAAGACCGGCGTTTCTCCCGTATTCATCAGGAGGAAACCACCTGTACCGTACGTATTTTTGGCCGCACCGAGAGTAAAGCAGGCCTGACCGAACAGCGCGGACTGCTGGTCTCCAGCAGCACCGCCGATGAGGATCTCTCCGCCGAAAATGGAGGGATCGGTCATGCCGAACACGCCGCTGGACGGCACCGGCTTTGGTAAAATGCCGGCTGGAATGTTCAGCAGCTTCAGGATGTCTTCGTCCCACTGCAGCGTATTGATGTTGAACAGCATGGTTCTGGCCGCATTGGAGTAGTCCGTAGCGTGAACCCTTCCTCCCGTCAAATTCCAGATCAGCCACGTGTCGATGGTCCCGAACAGCAGGTTTCCCTGATCCGCCAGTCGCTGTGCTTCCGGAACGTTGTCGAGAATCCAACGGATCTTGGTGGCCGAAAAGTAGGCGTCGATCAGCAGGCCGGTCTTCTGACGGATGAGATCGGTATATCCGGCTTCTTTCAGACGATCGCTTTCTCTGGCCGTTCTGCGGCACTGCCATACGATGGCGTTATACACGGGCCGCCCTGTGGTCTTATCCCACAAAACGGTGGTCTCCCGTTGATTGGTAATGCCGATGGCAGCGATGTTCCGATACCCCGCCCTCACCTTATACATGGCTTCCTGGGCTACACCAACCTGGGTCGACCAGATCTCCATCGGATCGTGCTCCACCCAACCGGGCTGGGGATAATACTGTTTGAATTCCTTCTGCGCCACGGAGACGATCTCGCCTGCACCATTGAATAAAATGCAGCGACAGCTGGTCGTTCCCTGATCCAGAGACATGATGTATTTTTCCATAACCGTACCTGTTATCCTTTCTCAGTTATTATATCAAAAAGCAGCGCAAAGATCAAACCGTACGCGCTGCTTTCTTTTATGCTTTCTTTGCTTCTTTCCCGCGCCCTGCTCCTGTTTCCGCAGGCAGCGTCCGTCTGTATCTTCCCTGACATCACCACGAAAAAAGGAGCTGCCGCTCCGACCGAATCGCATTCGGCGGTACAGCAACTCCTCTTTCAATGTCACTTAGAAATATCCGCGGCCTTTCAGCATACCCATTACGGTCAGAACCACAATGGCAGTCACGCAGATGCCGATGAAAATATCCAGGTACTTGATGGGGATGTTGATCTTGTCGTAGAGTCGTTCTTTGGCGTTTTTGAATTCTTTCACTTCCTCTGAGTAAATCATAGGCTTCTAAAAGTATACTTTCTTCATTTGATAACTGTTCCACAATTGCTAACTTGACATCTCCTCCTGCATCTCTTATTCTTTCTATCAATTCAATTTGTCTGATCTCAC
>JAGATO010000355.1 GCA_017621195.1 Bacillota bacterium
ATGAAGAAGTAGCATCCCGCCATGATGGGAACGATCACGTCCAGCACTTTGACCGTAGCGTTTTTGCGAAGCACAATGACGGCGGCCAGAGCCACCAGAACCACCGTGGTGTAGATGGGCGGAATCCGGAAGGCGTTTTCAAAGGCCGAGGTGACGGAATTGCTGATGACCTGGCTGATGCCGCACCAGCACAAGAGGCCCGACAACGCAAACAGCACGGCGATCACCGAATAGCGCCGTCCCTTTCCCCTCGTGAAGAAATCGTGGATGTAATAGGCCGGACCGCCTCGATATCCGCCGTACAGCGGATCCTTCTGCTTGTGAATCTGAGCCAGAGACGCTTCCGCGAAGGCAGTGGAAGATCCTAACATCGCGGTAATCCACATCCAGAACACGGCGCCGGCTCCGCCCGCCGATACAGCGGCAACCACGCCCATCAGGTTTCCCATGCCAACGCGGGTTGCCGTGGCGATGATCAGGGCCTGAAGACCGGAGATGGAATTGTCGCCGGTGGTCTTCTTCTCCAGGGAGATGCGCACCATTTCCGGGAACTTGCGCACGGGCATGAACTTCAGACGCAGCGTAAAGAAAATGCCTGCGGGAATCAGGATCAGCACCAGCAGGGATACGCCCATGGAGTTTCCTCCCGGCAGGGGGATGGTCACCAGATCTCCCCACAATAAATTAAAGAAGAAATAAAACAGATCTTTCATAACACACTCCTCTTCCCGCCTTTCGCAACACACCAAAAAGCGGCTTCCTCTCTTGTATCATCCTGTCTCATAGTTTATAGTAGAAGTGATCATATGTAAAATTGATAATGATAATAATTACCATCGATTTTTTCGATCTTAAAAGAAAGGATATTCCCTATGGACGTGAAAACCCTCACCACCTTCATTCACGTGGCCGAACAATCCAGCTTCACCAAGGCTGCCCAGCAGCTGGGCTACTCTCAATCCACCGTTTCCTTCCAGATCAAACAGCTGGAGCAGGAGCTGGATTGCCAGCTGTTCGAACGCATCAATCACACGGTAGCGCTGACAGAACGGGGTCGCCAACTGCTGACCTACGCCCATCGGATCACCCGTCTTGCAGACGAAATGATGGACGACGCAAAACAACAGACGCAAATCCGGGGCTGCGTCCGCCTGGCCATGGCGGATTCGCTGTGCGACTCCCTTCTCACCCGGAAGTACATCGACTTTCAGCAGCAATATCCCGGCATCTCTCTGTGCATTACCACTGCCGGAACCGACGAAATGTTCCGGCTGATGAACCACAACGATGTGGACGCCATCCTGACGCTGGACAGCCACATCTACAATGCCGATTACGTCATCGTAGGTGAAGAGCAGGTTGACCTGTGCTTTGTGGCTGCACCACACCATCCTCTGGCCAGTTGCGGCTCCCTGTCCATAACCGATCTGCTTTCCTATCCCTTCGTCCTCACCGAGAAGGACATGAGCTACCGCCGCCTTCTGGATGAACAGCTGGCCGCCGCTTCGCTGGAGATCCGCCCCGTTTTGGAGGTGGGCCGCACGGAACTGATCTGCTCCCTAGTGGAACAAAGCTCATCCATCTCCTTCCTGCCCCAATACGTGGCGGAGGACCGGCTGCGCAGCGGTCGACTGGTCTCACTTCCCGTGACCGACATTCGGATTCACATCTGGAAACAGCTGCTGCGCCACCGGAACAAGTGGATCTCGCCGCAGATCCAGTGCGTCCTGGAATACTGCATGGAACGGGAATTCTCCACGTCTTTTTGATTGCACATTGCCCGCCATCGTAGTATGATGGAGCCAAGAAAGGAGGATTCCTCATGAACCTCAACGAAGATTTTTTATCTCTGGATATTCCTCTGCCTCCCGACGTGGCCCGACGCAAGGCCATGGGCGATCTGGACGGCGCTCTGCGGCTCATCGACCGCTATCTGAATCAGGATCAGCCGGAGCTGGCCCCACGCCTCCGGGCGGAAAAATCCCGTCTGCTGCGGCTGTCTCACGATTATCCCTACGATCGGGATCAGGCCATGGAACTGATCCGCAAGGAATGGACGGATCTCACCGAGGAGACCTTTGACTCCCTGGTGGATGCCGGTCGCATCGACTGGCGCTGCATCGACGGTAAGCTCTATTTTCACAGGCATTTTCTGGGCTGTCTGCGCATGTATCCGAAGCAGGCTCCCGGCCTGAAGCAGGAAACGCCCGACCACACCGATCGGGACGCCCTTCTGCACCGGATGCAGACGGAAGGCCAGGTGACCGCCGAAATCACCATTAAGGCCTCCATCCGTCCCCATGAGAGCGCTCAGGGAAAAACGGTACAGGCCTGGCTTCCCATTGCTTCCGACTGTCCTCAACAGAGCCGGATCGAAATTCTGGATGCCACGCCCGGCTACATCCTGGGGCCTGCCGATGCTCCCCAGAGAACGATCTACTGGGAAAGCACCACGCAGGATCATTTTGAGGTGACCTACCGTTACCTCCATAAGGCGGTCTTCCAGGATCCCATGGTCCTGACCTGTGATCCGGTACAGCCCACCTTCCTCACCGGCGAACAGGCGCCTCACATTCGATTCACACCGTATCTGCGCGCTCTCACCGCCCGGGTCACCGAAGGCTGCAAGACCCCGCTGGAACGGGCCAAGGCCATCTACGATTATCTGACGACTCACCTGGATTATCGCTATCAGCCGGCCTATCTCCAGCTGGATGACATCGCCGACACCTGCGTCCGGGAGCTGAGAGGCGACTGTGGCGTCATGTCTCTGGCTTTCATCGCCATGTGCCGCATCTGCGGCATTCCCGCCCAGTGGCAAAGCGGTCTGTTCGTTCAGCCCGGCGATGCCGGCGCTCACGACTGGGCTATGTTCTACGTGGCTCCCTACGGCTGGCTGTGGGCCGACATTTCCTTCGGCGTTTCCGCACACAGAAACGGCGAGGAGTGGCGCAGACAGCATTATTTCGGCTCCATGGATCCCTGGCGCATGGTTGCCAATTCCGTCTTCCAGGCTCCGTTATCGCCACCTGACTTGGCCCTGCGAGACGATCCCTGCGACAACCAGATGGGTGAACTGGCCGTGGACGGCATCGGCCTGGCCGGATGGGAAATGGATCATAAGGTAGAAGTGCTGGAATTCAACATTCTCTAATTGATCGATACAACGAAAAAAGAGAGCAATCGTACGCTCTCTTTTTTCATACTCACCCATTACGTATTCTGTTGATCTTTTCTCTACTGTGCCAGGTATACCGTCTTACCTCCGGTCACAGTCTGAGAAACGGTTACATCTTTGATCCGGACGGGATCGATCTCGAAGATGTTCTCGTTGAGAACCACCAGATCGGCTCTCATGCCGTTTCTGATCATTCCCATATCCTTTTCCTGATAGCAGGCCCTGGCGGCGTTGACGGTGAACAGCTTCACCGCCTCCTCCACGGTCAGCTTCTATCCGGGAAGCCATC
>JAGATO010000356.1 GCA_017621195.1 Bacillota bacterium
ATTCCATCACCAGCAACACCCAGTGGTCCGTATCGTATAACAACACGGATCTGACTGCTGAGATTGCCATTCGCCGCCACTGGGACGATGTGACGCTGTTCGAGATCAAATAAGCTGTTCGAGCCCCATCATTTGCGACCAAATCACAGGTACGATTTCAAAGAAAATCTCACATCACGCAAAATGTGGTGTGAGATTTTTTATATTCCCGCTATTCTTCTTCCACCGATCGGGTCTACCTGGCCAATGCCCAGATAACGAGCCTTGTAGTCCTTGATCAGTTCGAAGAACTTGCCGGTCAGGAAGAACAGTGCGAACAGGTTGACGAATGTCGGCAGAGCGGACGAGAAGTCAGCCATTACCCACAGTTCAGACCGGAATTCCAGAAACCGGTGGTGATAACCAGCAGGCCAGTTGCGGAGCAAACTACGATGGTGTCTACGAATACTTCGAATGTACCCAACAAAAAACACCCGTCGGAGTTTGCGTCCTCCGCGGGCGTCATCTTTCATGAGTCCAATTTCCTCTTACGATGTCAACGTATTATTTTTTCACGGTAGATTCCTTCCAGGCCGAACTTCCTCACCCGCTGCCGGACTTCCTCTGCATCGGTGGTATACATTCCCCGTTCTTTCATCCGTCGGAAGAAATCGGCACCGGCAAAGGTGTAGCGGGTGTACAGTCCCTTCTCCTCAGCCAGCGACCGATTGGCGAAGGAAATCAGATCGCCGATGACCAGCTGGTCGGGCAATTCCAGCGGCCGAAGCCCCTTCAGCCAGCGGACGGCATTGTGCCCCGCCAGCGCCCCGGTGGAAATGGCCTCCGTATGGCCCACGAACAGCCCCGACTTCTCCCCGCCGCACAGCATGTTTTCCAACCCGCGAACACGCATGGCGTCATCCCTCTCGGCCACCGACAGATACCGAATGGAGTTTCCCTTTCCTCCGGCGTAGGGATCGATGTACCGGGCGTCCTCAAATCCCGGAACCTTCCGCAGCTTTTCCAGCGGAAAGAAGGGCGTCATAATCTTGGCATGGCCCGTGTCCAGAAGAACGATATTCTCCGCGAATTCTTCCAGCGCATACTGCTGACAGACCTTCATATCCAGCTTTTCCGGAGCGATCAGCTCTTTCGGCAGAGGAATGACAGCAACGCCCGTTTCGTTCAGCTTCTTCTGGATTTCCTCTGACAGCGATTCCTTGGCCAGCTTTCCCGATCCGCTGAAGGCGCCGAAGGAACCGCCCTTTCTCCGCCCCATGATGTCGCTGACACCGGCTTTCTGTGTCAGACTGACTCTCGGTCCGAAGGCGGGACAGCGCAGAACGCACATACTGCACCCGTTTCCATAGGCCAGGCAGTTTCCCATGGGGCCGGTGGAACCCGTGGTTTCGACGAACACATCGCCTTCCACGGTTCGCCCATCGGCAAGCAGAATCGCCCGCAGCGCTTTCTCTCCGCTGTCGCGAACCACATCCACAGCCCGGGCGACGGTCATGATTTCTACGCCCTTTTCCTGAAGCATCCGGCGAACCGCCGGTTCCATCCGGATCACGTCGTAAAGACTGGCATGATCATGGCCCGGGAAATTCACGTTTACGTGGCGCGACAGCTTATCGGTCAGCGCAAAGATCTCGTCAACACCCAGAGCGATGTTTTCTTCCGCCGCCGTGTACCGGCCGTTGTTTCGCATGATGCCGCCTACGTTTCCCAGGCCCAAAATCATATCCGTCTTTTCCAGAAGCGTCACCTGCGCCCCTGCGTTGCGCGCCGTTACGGATGCCGCCACACCGCTCCAACCGCCGCCGATGACCACAACTCTATTCATACCTCGATTCTCCCCTCTGCATACGATTTGCGGCAGACGCGCGCCGTCCGCACATCCGCCGCCCGGTTAAATATATGCAAAGATCATCGGAGCCATGCTCTAACGTTTTTCTTTCGTCACCTGCCATACGCCGATCAGGATCAGAATCGATCCCAGGAAGGACAGGAGCGTGATCGGCTCGTGGAGGAAGATCACGCCGGAAAACATGGAACAC
>JAGATO010000357.1 GCA_017621195.1 Bacillota bacterium
CAAATCCCTATATTTTTCACGTTAATGATGCTTATGATACAGAGGAATTAACGAAACCTGTATTTTCGAATCGGGATCGTTCTAAAATATAGTAAAAATCAAAAGTCCTGTATTTTGCGTGTTGCGATCGCTAAAATATAGGGATGATCCGGCGATTTCTATATTATGTTCTGTAAAACGACCTGAAATATAGATAAGTTCCTTATTTATAACTAATTGTAAATAATTATCATATTCATGTGGCCAAATCCCTATAAAATAGCATGAGAAAAAGCAAATTTACAGGACTTTCGAAATTCGCTATAAAAATAGTAAGCGAAACCATGCAAAATACAGGAATTTCATATTTTCCTATAAAATAAGCGAATCCTTCTCAAAAAAGATATGGTGCCAGCGCACCGCCAATATCCAACTGACCGCTGGCGCTGGCGCCAGCGTACCGCCACAGAGAGAAAGGAGAGGTTATTTTTTTTCTTTGGGTAAAAGACAATGCAGAAAATAAGGGAGATGAGATGTGGGGATCTGCAACATGATATTATCAGCTTTTTTGTCGAATCCTGTCGAAATTTGTCGAAGGAAAAGATTGGACAAATGACGAAACAAGGAATATTATGGAATTAAAGATAAAAATTTATTGTTTCGTAAAGAAAGGGGTATGTTATGGAACGAATGACGGTATTGGCGGTGGAACCGGGGAAAAGACCTTATGTAAAGGAAGTGGACAATTCGCTGGAGGGACTGCAGAAGGAAGTGGATGGCACCATCGAGGCCATCTATCCCTTCGATGATCCGGTAGCGCTGATCTGCAACGAAGAGGGAAAGCTGAGAGGCCTGGCGCTGAATCGGGGACTTCGGGATGAAGACGGAGTTCTGTACGATGTGATTGCCGGGACCTTTCTGGTGGTGGGGCTGAGCAGAGAGTCCTTCGCGCCGCTGTCGAGGGAACTGCAGGAGAAATATCTGTGGAGGTTCTACGGGCCAGAGATGTTCATCCAGGCGGATGGTACGCTCTACGCCATTGCGTCCTTTGAGCCGCCCTGTGAAAAAAATGTAATTTCCTGAAAACCTCCGATGAAAAGCGGAACGGAGTCGTGTATACTATACGTATAGAATAGAGATGAAAAAGGAGTGTACAAGGATATGATGCTGAAAATTACGAGACAAAAGGTTCACGACGTCATGAGCGCAAAGCAGGAGCCGGTGGCCTTCTGCGAAAGCGGCGATACGGTGATCTTTGAAACGCGGGACTGCTACAACGATTCGATCATTCCCGGTCCGAAACAGCCGGGAGAAGGAGATCCTTCCTACGGAAATCCTGCCACGGGACCGCTGTTCGTCCGCGGTGCGAAGCCCGGCGATCAGCTGAAGGTGGAGATCCTGTCCATCGATCTGGCGAAGCAGGGCGTGATGCGGACGTCACCCACTGCCGGTGCGTTTCCTCACTATTATAAGGAACAGACCTTCCGCATTTTCGACATCGTAGATGGAACGCACGTCCAATTCGACGAGGGGCTGCGGTTAAAGCTGAACCCCATGATCGGCGTCATCGGAACCGCTCCTGAAAGCGACGAAATCGACACCCATACGCCCTTCGACCACGGCGGAAACATGGACTGCAATAAAATCGGCCCGGGTACGACGCTGTATCTGCCGGTCAACGTGGAAGGCGGTTTGCTTTCCATGGGCGATCTCCATGCGCTGATGGGCGACGGGGAAGTGATGATCTGCGGTCTGGAGATTGCCGGAGAAGTGACGGTGCGGGTTACCGTGCTTCGCGATCAGCTGAAGGTTCCTACACCTTTCGCCGTGCGGGATGGCCGCGCCATGACCATTCAGTCGGCGGATACGCTGGATGAGGCCGCGGCGAAAGCGGCCAACGCCATGATGGATTTTCTCACGAAGGCTTCCGGCCTTGACCCGAGAAAGAGCGGCATGCTGATGTCGCTGTTGTCGGATATGGCCGTCTGCCAGATCGTGGATCCCAAGATGACCATTCGTGTGGAATTTCCGTTGGAGATCATGGAGCATTACCACATTCAGCTCCCGTAAATTTTTTCAGGAAACATTCGGAACTTTTTTGAGTCAGATCGTGTCTTATCTGTAGAATCATGGAACTGAGCTCGAAAGAGAATCTGTTGATACAGAGAAAGGGAAAATTATGAAGGGATTACAATGGAAACAGATCGCGATCGCTTGTACGGTCGCCACGTTATTGGCTTCGACGTCTCTGGCCGGCTGCAGTCAGACACCGCAGGAGAACGGAACCCAACAGGAGAATACCGACGGACAGGAAAGCGGTCACCAGAGAGGAGAGATCGATCAGGATGTGGAGATCTCTGCGGCCAAGGATTTGCAGATGACGCCGGAGGAATATCCGGTGGTGGACGGTTCCACCGCTACCATTCCGCTGTCGGAGGGCTTTGCCGCATCGGTGATGCAGATGTCGGTGAAGGAGGCTCGACAGTACGTGTTACATAATACGACCCACGATGCCTATCTCAACCTGGTGGATGGAAAAGCGGACATCATCTTCGTCACGTCGCCCTCCCAGGAAGAGCTGGATTACGCGAAGGAAAAGGGCGTGGAGCTGGTGGTGACACCCATCGTCAACGAGGGCTTTGTCTTTCTGACCAGCACGGAGAACCCGATGACGAATCTGAGCTTCGCCCAGATTCAGGATATCTACCGCGGTAAGATCACGAACTGGAAGGAAGTAGGCGGACCGGATCAGGAGATCATCGCCTATCAGAGGCCTACCAACTCCGGAAGCCAGACGGGAATGTACGATCTGGTCGTTCCGGAAAATGAAATTGCCGAGGCTCCCACGGAAATGCAGATGCAGGGCATGGGAGATCTGGTGGAGGCTGTGGCCGACTATGAGAACGGCCCCGGTGCCATCGGCTACTCTTATTACTATTACGTGACCGATATGTGGATCAACGAGGGAATTAAGCTTCTGGCCGTGGATGGAGTCATGCCGTCGCCGGAGACGATTTCCGATGAGACGTATCCTATCATGACCCACTACTATGCCGTGACCAGGAAGGACGAACCCGGAGACAGTAATACATCCAAACTGCTGGAGTGGATCCTGTCCAGCGAAGGTCAGAAGATCGCAGAACAGGCCGGTTACATTCCCATGGGAAATGTGAAATAAGACGGAGCCGATGGGGTCGCACTTTGGAAGGAGAGGTGTGAAATGAAGTTGAAGATGTGGAACAGAGCACGGATCCTGACGCTGTTCGCGGTTTTCATCCTGTCGGTGGCTCTTCTGATGGGAGGCTGCGGAAGCGGTGAAACGCCACAGGGTGGAGACGCTGTGGCAAAGCCGGTCGGGGGTGAGAGCTCCGGTGAACAGACGGGCGGAGACTGGCCTGCTGTGAAGAGCGGCGTTCCGGTCAATGCCATCTGGTCGGGCAGTATCTCCACAGAATACAAGGAAGATGAGAATATAAAGGACCACATGGGAGAGTTCCAGGGAAAGGATCATCCCGAAAACCTGAGCACCAGCGGGTATTATCTCGTCATCGACGGACTGGCCGATCAGGAGGTGGAGGATGCTATCAATCAGAAGATCTACGACATGTATATGGAACTGTGCAGCAGGACGGAGCTTCCGGCCTACCGCGGAATCAAGCAGATACAACGGTCGACAACGCTTTCTGATGTGAGCGTATATTCTATGTGGATGGAGTGCGTCGGAAATCTGTACTCTGTCAGCTGTGGAAAGTACTGGTCCTTTGCCGGTGAAGATGTCTGGTATTACGTGACGGCGACGGAATGCGCTGTTTTCGATCTGAAAACCGGAGAAGAGGTTCCGCTTTCGGCCATGTTTGGTGACGATGTGGATTATATCGAGACAGTCAATCAGGCCGTGTTAGAGAAGCTGCCTCCGGTGACGGACGAAGTGATGAACTACTACGAACACAACGGGGATTACATCTATAACGATGATGTGCTTCAGCTGGTCGGGCCGTATCGCGGAATCGATGAGGATCAGAAATTCCTCGTCACTTCTCAGGGTATCATCATCTTTTTCGATGAAGAGGATGATGAGTTCGATACGAACTTCGGGAACAGCGCCAGCGTCACCCTGAATTACAGCGATATCGACGATACGGCGGTCTATCCCGTCCGTTTCAAGGCGGAACAAGACGTGTTCGAAGCGCCGGTGACGGCAGCGCTGGTGCCGGATAATACTACGGAGTATACCATGGAGAACAGTGAAGAAAACGGCTTTTCCCGTCAGGTCAGCCTCTACTGGCCGTCCCGGCTCAGTCAGGAGGATTTGGAAACCATGACCGGTGACGATCTCCGTTTCCTCAACGAAACGGCGGATCAGTGGTACATTCAGAACGAAGCGGTCATCAAAAATGAGGGCTGGGGTTATCTGTCCCAGTATTCCACCGTCAATCGGTTCGGCCCGTACTACAGCGTGGAACATGCGCTGTACGGCGGCTGTACCGATGACAACATTGAATATTCCATCCGCAGGGTGTTTTACGGACCACAGCTTCAGGAGCTGTCTGTGGAAGATCTGTTCGTTCAGGGCTTTGATCTGAAAGGATGTCTGTGGGACGAACTGAATCAGATCATGGAAGAACGGGAACAGGAGACGCCGGGAAGCATTACCCGGACGGCGGAAGAGGCTTGGGAACATAGGTCGGCCAATTTTTCTGCTGAAGGAATCATCTTCAACTTCCCTGTCAGCGACAACGGTGGATACGTGGGAATTTACAGGAATTATTCCGATTTGGGATACGACAACGTAGTTATGTTCCAACAGTGAGACAAGACGATGCGAATAGAAAGCGCCCTTTTTTGCGATACTATGAAAAAGGGCGCTTCCTTTGTTTCGAAGGTTCCGATGTTCCGGAACTTCCGGAAATTCCCGAAGCGCCGGAGGGAGAATCACATGGTAGGAATCATCACGGCCATCGTTGCCGGAGCAGCGATGAGCTTTCAGGGCGTTATGAATACTAGACTGGGAGATAAGATCGGACTGTACGAATCCAATGTGTTCGTTCAGGGAACGGCCTTCGTCCTGGCGGTGATCGCAATGCTGATCCTGGGAAAAGGGGATATCATGGGCCTGATGTCGGTGGACAACAAGATCTATCTTCTGGGAGGTGTTCTGGGACTGGTCATCACTGTCACCGTCATGCTGGCCATCGGAAATCTGAGTCCCACCTATGCGATTTCCATCATCCTGATCAGCCAGCTGATCGTGGCCGCCTTGGTCGACGCCTTCGGATGGCTGGGCTCCGAGAAAATACCGTTCACTTGGAACAAATACGTGGGTGTAGGGCTGATGATCGCCGGAGTTGTCTGCTTCAAATGGAAAAGCTGAAACGGAGAAACGCCCCGACGAAAAGGAAAAGACAGGCGGCGGCCGGTTGTGATATAATGATCACATCGACATTCAGCACACTGTCCGGACCATAAGGTTCGGCGGTGCTAGCCGTGAAAGGAAACAGACTCATGTTCGACATCAAGGAAAATCTGAAGACGCTGCCGGATAAACCCGGCGTCTATCTACATAAAAACAACGTGGGCGAAGTCATCTACGTAGGAAAGGCAGTTTCGCTGAAAAACCGCGTACGCCAGTATTTCCAGTCGCCGGAACGGTTATTGCCCAAGGTTCGGGCCATGGTGTCCCACATCGAGGAGTTCGAATACATCACAACGGATACCGAGATGGAAGCGCTGATTTTAGAGTGCAACCTGATCAAAAAATACATGCCCAAGTACAACGTTCTGCTGCGGGACGACAAGACCTATCCCTACATCAAGGTGACGCTGAACGAGGAATGGCCGCGGATCGTAAAGACGCGGCGGGTGACGGGTGACGGCGGAAAGTATTACGGCCCCTATGCGGATGCGGGAGCGGTCAATCAGATCGTGGATCTGCTCTCCTCCGTCTATAAGCTGAAGCGCTGTTCTTCCCAGCGGTTTCCCGAGGGCCATCAGCCCTGTCTGAACTACCACATCAAGGAGTGTTACGGTGTCTGCTGCGGCGGATACAGTCACGAAACCTACATGGAGGCCGTGCATTCGGCCATGGAGTTTCTGGCGGGCCGCGACAAAAAGCTGGTCAGCGATCTGAAGGCGCAGATGGAACAGGCATCGGAAGCTCTGGAATTCGAAAAGGCGGCTCAGTACCGGGATTATCTGATGGCTATCGAATCCATTCAGGAAAAGCAGAAGGTGGTTCTTTCCTCCATCGGAGATCTGGATGTGGTGTTGACTGCAGCGGGACAGGAAGGGTTCCACGTGATCCTGTTCTTCGTCCGCCACGGAAAGCTGTCCGGTCGGGAGAGCTTCTTTATGGGCGAAGCCCTGGAGGAGGATCGGGGCACCATCGCCTCTGCCTTCATCCAGCAGTACTACTCCGGAAACACCGTCATCCCCAAAGAGATTCTGGTGGAGCAGGAGTTGGCGGATCACCAGTTGGTGGAGCAGTGGCTGACGAAGCTGCGGGGCAGCAACGTAAAGATATTTACGCCGCAGAAGGGCGACAAAAAGGCGATCCTGGATTTGACCAGGCGAGATGTAGTGGAAATGATGAAGGTGCTGGACGATCGGGCCAGAAACGAGCAGGAGAAAACAGAGGCGCTGGTGACAGCCTTAAACGAATTCTTCGGTGTAGAGCGATCTGGCTGGCGGTTGGAGGCTTACGATATTTCCAATACCAACGGTGTGGATTCCGTGGGGGCCATGGTGGTCTTTCAGGACGGAAAGCCTCAGCGAAGGGACTACCGCCGCTTCAAGATCAAAACCGTGGAAGGGCCCAACGACTACGGCAGCCTGCAGGAAGTGTTGTACCGGCGACTGCGCCGGGCGCAGAAGAACGATCCCGGTTTTTCACGATTGCCGGATGCCATTATGATGGACGGTGGAAAGGCCCAGGTGTCGGCGGTGGAGCAGGTGCTGAAAGCCATGAAGATCGATATTCCGGTGGCCGGAATGGTGAAGGACGATCATCACCGGACGCGCGGTTTGGTCTACGGGGATAAGGAATTGGAACTGAAAACCGAGCCGGTGCTGTTCAAATGCCTGGGAGCCATGCAGGAGGAGGTCCACCGGTTTGCCATCGAGTATCATCGGGGACTGCGGAACAAAACCATGCAGCGGTCGGTTCTGGACGAGATCGAGGGCGTGGGCGAAAAGCGAAAGCAGGCACTGCTTTCTCACTTCGGAAGCATTGAGAAGCTGTCTCAGGCTTCGGCGGAGGAAATTGCCGACGTCAAGGGAATGAATTCCGCGGTGGCGGAACGGATTTACACATATTTTCATAATTCAGTTGTTAAATCCGAAACGAATGTGGTATAATATCTCAATCAGTAATACGTTGGCCGTCGCCGGACTGGCCGACAGTTTCAACGAAATTAGGAGGATCATACAATGACCGAAGAAAAAGACAAGTGCTGTCAGGAACACGAACACGACTGCGATTGCGGTTGCCACGAAGAAGCGGATTACATCACTCTGCAGTTCGATGACGGCGAAGATGTAGAATGTGAAATCCTGGGTCTGTTCGATTATGAGGGTGCAGAATATATCGCGCTGCTGCCGGAAGACGGTACCGATGATGTCTACATCTACGGCTACAAGGAAATCAGCGAAGAAGAATTCGAACTGATCGACATCGAAGATGACGAACTGTTTGAAAAGGTAGTTGCTGAATTCGAAGCGCTGACTGCCGAAGAATAAAAACGTCGAGAACCGCTTGCGCCGCAACGTGCAGGCGGTTTTTTCTTTTTGCGCCGTGGCGTAGGCGAAAGGACGCCGATGAGGAAGGTTATGAAATGTAAGAACATATGGGCTGTGTATTTCACCCCCACAGGAACGACGAAACAGGTGGTCACTGCCATGGCAAATGCGGCAGCCGACGCGATGCAGCTTCCGGTGAACCACTGGGACATCACTTTGCCGAAGCCGCGGCGGGAGGGAAAACAATTCGGCGAAAGCGATCTGGTGATCGTGGGGACGCCGGTGTATGCCGGCCGCGTTCCCAATGTGATCCTGAAGGAGCTGGCGCTGCTGCAGGGCTGTGACACTCTGGCAGTGCCGGTGGTCTGCTACGGCAACCGCAACTTCGACGACGGTCTGATCGAGCTGCGGGACATTCTGGAAACCGGCGGATTCCGCACGGTTGCCGCCGCGGCCTTCGTCTGCGAGCACTCCTTCTCCCGGACGCTGGCAGCCGGTCGCCCCGACGACCGGGATCTGCAGAAGGCCTGGACCTTCGGCTGGAAGCTGGGGTATCAGGCGGAGGCGCTGCGTCAGAAGTGGGAGGACGAGGGGAGATGGCCGGTTCCGCCCATTCAGGTTCCGGGAACGCCGAAGCCCTACCGCGGTTATTATCAGCCCCGGGACCGCAAAGGTGTGTTCATCGATATCCGGAAGGTGAAGCCGCTGACATCGGATCAGTGCGACGGATGCGGCATCTGCGCAGCCGTTTGCCCCATGGGGTCCATCGATCCCGACGATGTGCAGAACTTCACCGGCATCTGCATCAAGTGCGGCGCCTGCATCAAGAAATGCCCGAAAGAGGCCAAGTACTACGACGATCCCGGCTATCTGTACCACAAGGAGGAGCTGGAGGCCGGACTGACGCGCCGGGCGGAGCCGGAAACTTTTTTTCATTTTTAATGCAATAAAACGAACCCCTTCTACATGTATATAGTGACAGGAGGACAGAATGTTTCTATGGTGTGTGATGGCAGAAGAAACCCGGGAAGCTGCCGCAGCGGGAGAACAGAAGCAAAGGATGTGTGCTCTGGAACGCCGGATCAAACGGATGGCCCAGGGCGATACGGAATCTCTGTCTGCTCTCTACGAAGAAACCAGTGCCGCCGTTTACGGCTTCGTTCTGTCCATCCTGAAACAGAGAAGCGATGCCGAGGATGTGATGCAGGAGACGTACCTGAACATCTATCGGGCTTCAGGACGGTATCGCCCCAACGGTAACCCCATGCCGTGGATTCTGACCATCGCCAAAAATCTGGCGCTGATGAAGCTACGGGAGAGAAGTCGGCAAGGCTGCGCGGATCAGGAGATCATGGAAGCGGAGCTGGCAAAGCTGACGGCAGGAACGGAGGTAAGCCAGGAGGACCGGCTGATGCTGCGGATGGTGTTGCAGGTGCTGTCCGAGGTAGAATTGCAGATCGTCATGCTTTACGCGGTGGCGGGATGCAAGCACCGGGAGATTGCACAGCTGTTGGAGCTGCCGTTGCCTACGGTGCTGTCCAAGTATCATCGGGCGTTGAAAAAGCTGAGAAAGCAGTGGGAGGAAGGCAATGAATAACCGAGAGATCGAAGAGAGAATCAAGTGCGCCGTGGAGCACAGCGTTCCCGACGTCCGTCAGGCCCTCCTTTCCCAATGCAATGAAGTAGAAGGGAAGGTAATCGGGATGAACGATAACACTGTACGAAAAAAAACGGGCTGGAGGAAATATGCGGCCATGGCGGCCGTTCTGATTCTGCTGTTGGGCGGTGTGGGCATCTATCGCCAGAGTTCGGCTGTGGATTCCATCATCGAGCTGGATGTGAACCCCAGCATCGAACTGTCCGTCAATAAAAAGGAGAGGGTGGTCGAGGCAAAAGCGCTGAACGACGATGCTGCGACCATAATGGAAGAGATGGACCTGAAGGGCGCCGATCTGGATGTGGCAGTCAATGCGCTGATCGGGTCCATGCTGAAGCACGGATATCTCAGCGAACTGCAGAATTCCATTCTGATTTCCGTGGAAAACGGCGATGCAGCCCGCGGGAAGGAATTGGAAGAGCGACTGGTGAAGGAGATCGATCAGCTGCTGGCGGCAAGCTCCATCGACGGAGCGATTCTGTCTCAACAGGTCAGCGCCGATGGCGATGCGGCGGAAGGAGCGGATAAGCTGGCGCAGACGTATCAGATTTCTCAGGGAAAGGCCGCTCTGATCGAGAAGATCATCAGTCAGGACGCACTGCTTTCGGCAGAGGACCTGAAGGATCTGAACATCAATCAGCTGAACCTGCTGCTGGATTCCAGAAAGCTGGAGATTCAGAATACGGCATCGACGGGCAAGGCCAGCGACAAGGCCTACATCGGTGCGGCACGGGCACAGGAAATCGCCCTGAAAGCCGCCGGTCTGGCGGAAAGCAGCGTGACGGCACTGAAGGTGGAAATGGACGTGGAGCATGGGGTTATGACCTATGAAGTGGAGTTCGAGTCCGGCAACGCAGAGTACGAGTACGAAATTGACGCTGTCAGCGGTTCCGTACTGAAGGCGGAAAGGGATGTGGACGGCGTTTACGATGATGATTCCGATGACCATAGTGACGACCGCGATAATGACCACGATAATGACCACAGTGATAGGTACAGCGGTGCTCAAAGTAATGCTACGGGCCAGACTGTAACGGAAAAGAATCAAACGGATATCGGAAAGGACAAGGCCGTCTCCATCGCACTGAAGCATGCTGGCCTGAAGGAAAGCGGCGTAAGCGGTCTGAAAGCGGAATTGGACGAAGATGACGGTACTTGGAAGTACGAAGTGGAGTTCCGGGCCGGAAACGTGGAATACGATTGCGAGATCGATGCCGCGTCCGGAGCCATTCTGAAATACGAAAAGGAAGCGGAGGATTAAGAAGATCATATGGAGGAAAAGATGCCGCTGAACGGAATATGTGACGATTTTCGCTGTGGCACAACCGACATCCGATCGAATCGTTGATCGCCAGCATACCATTCAAAACACAGTATAAAACACAGCGGGGCGGGGAGCCAATGGCCTGGAAACTGAGGGCCTGGCTCCCCGTTTTTTATTACGGGGAGCCAATGGCCTAAAAAACAGGCGGTTGGCGCCGCGCTTCTACTGGACTTTGGATGTGGCCTGCGGCGTAGCCGCAGGCCTTCCGCCGGACGCAGGATAACCATACTCGCAGATGGGGATGGCTGCATCCACCGTGAAGACAGATGCGGGTGGCTGCGCTCGAAGGAGTGCGGTGAAAGAGCTGCAGCCTTCGGTGGAGAGCGCCGATCTGATCGTCACCATGACCAATTGCCAGAAACCCTTCATGAAGACGGAGTGGCTTCCGAAGAACGCCACCGTGATCCAGATGGGGCCGTGCGAATTTGAAACGGATGCGCTGGAAGCAGCCGATGTCCTTCTGGTGGACAATTGGTTCCAGATCACCGGAAGCGCACATTCGCCGGTGGCAATCCTGCACAAAGAGGGAAATCTTCAGCAGGAGGATACCACGGAGCTGCGCTACGTGGTTGCCGGGATGGCCGAAGGCCGTCAGAACGAGGATCAGCAGGTGATGTACTGTTCGCTGGGCTTGGGTGCTATGGACATGATCATCGCCAACCAGATCTATAAGAACGCGAAGGAGATGGGGATCGGACAGAAGCTGATGCTGTGGGATGCGCCCAAGTGGGTGTAAGGTTTACCATCAGAGCTGAAGGCCCAACGCATTGCAAAATGCGCCACAGACAATGCTGACGGCAGCCACGATACCGAGGATTCTGAAGTTTTCTGCCTTGTTTTTATTGATGCGAAACAGAACCACCCAGGCGACGCCGCTGCTGGCCAACAGGCCGGATAGGGCTGTGCCGAAGGGGATTGCCTGATTCATGTAGAGCTCGGTGATGACCACGCTGGATGCGCAGTTAGGGATCAGCCCCACAGCGCAGGCCAGAAGCGGTGAAAAGAGACCGGCGCCGTCCATGAGGTTCCGGATCACTTCCATGCCCACCAGCTCGATGACGGCGTTGAAGATCAGCGTCACAAGAACGATGACCGTGAAGATGCGGATGGTGTGGTGCAGGGC
This sequence comes from Bacillota bacterium, assembly GCA_017621195.1. GTDB lineage: Bacteria > Bacillota > Clostridia > Peptostreptococcales > Anaerovoracaceae > RGIG446. The sequence goes on from JAGATO010000357.1 coordinate 11,818, forward strand.
GCTGGCGACAGGGGATGTGTGGCCGCAGTCGCAGTGATCTTCGTCGCAGATGGCGCTGATGCAGTGGGGATCCACGGTGGATCGAAACAGAACATCTACACAGAAGCCGGATACGATGCCGATCAGTGCCTTGACGGCCATGAATTTCAGGATTGTGGACCAGCCGGCGTGATGGCTCAAAAGGATGGGCAGCATTTCGTCGCTGGTGGAGAGATAGACTGAAATCAGGGTTCCCAGCGTGACCACCCTGCCGCAGAACAGGTTGGTGGTCATAACGGAGAAGCCGCATTGAGGAATGGCTCCGAGAAGGCCGCCCAGAAGCGGGCCCGCCTTGTCAGCCGCCTGGATGACGGCCTGTGTCTTGCGGCCGAAGGAATGCTCCAGATACTCCAGGAGGAGAAAGACGAGAAATAAAAAGGGAAGCAGCTGAACCGTGTCTTCCAGCGTATGCATGAAAATGTGTTCCATGAAATGTATCATAATCGTGTGTCCTTTGCTCAAAACAAATAGGTTAGCCAAAGCTAACCTATTTGTTATTATACCACGAACTCAGAAAAAAGTAAACAGTACAGATGACGATTTTACATTTTTTTATAAAAAGGCCCTGATGCAGCGATGCAGTCAGGGCTTTTCTTGATTCGTAGAACAACGCAGGTGGGTTTGATCCGATTAGATCTGCGCCAGAGCCTGTTCGATGTCGGCGATGATATCGTCTACATTTTCCAGACCGACGGAAATGCGGACCATGGCCGGATTTGCACCGGAGGCGATCAGCTGCTCATCGGTCAGCTGACGGTGAGTGGTGGAAGCCGGGTGGAGAACACAGGTGCGGATATCGGCGACGTGAACCTCGCAGGAAGCCAGCTTCAGGCTGTCGATGAATTTACCGGCCTTTTCTCTGCCGCCCTTGATGTCCACGGAAATGACGCCGCAGGTACCCTTGGGCAGGTATTTCTTAGCCAGCTCGTGGTACTTGTCCCCTTCCAGTGCGGCGTATCTGACCGCTTCCACCTTGTCGGAGGCCTTCAGATACTGAGCGACCTTCAGACCGTTTTCGCAGTACCGTTCCATGCGCAGCGGCATGGTTTCCAGTCCCAGATTTAGCAGGAAGGCGGAGTGAGCGGCGGGATAGCAGCCGAAGTCTCTCATCAGCTGCATTCTCGCCTTGATGATGTAAGCGGCTTTTCCGAAGTCTTTGGTGTAGATGATACCGTGGTACGATTCATCAGGCTCGGTGAATTCGGGGAACTTTCCGTTGGTCCAGTCGAAGTTTCCGCTGTCCACGATGACGCCGCCGTTCTGCAGAGCGTGGCCGTCCATGTACTTGGAGGTGGAGTGGATTACGATATCCGCGCCGAATTCGATGGGCTTGCACAGGATGGGAGTAGCAAAGGTGTTGTCGATGATCAGGGGCAGACCTGCCTCGTGGGCCACCTTCGCCCACATTTCGATATCCAGAACGGTGAGGGCAGGGTTGGCGATGGTTTCGCCGAAGACCAGCTTCGTGTTGGGCTTGATGGCAGTCCGCAGCGTATCTTCATCGGCATCCACGTCCACGAAGATGCATTCGATTCCGTACTTTTTCAGAGTGACGGAGAAGAGGTTGACGGTACCGCCGTAGACGGCTGCCGAGCTGACGATGCTGTCGCCGGCACTGCACAGATTCAGGACCGAAACCAGAACGGCGGCCATACCGGAGGAGGTGCACATAGCGCCGACGCCGCCTTCCAGATCGGCGATCTTCTGTTCTACCGCATCCACGGTGGGATTGGCGAAGCGGGAATACATGGGCGCAGTGGGCGTATCGAACAGAGCGGCCATGTGATCGGAGGATTCAAAGCGATAGGTGGTGCTTTGAACGATGGGCATCACGCTGGGTGCGCCGTCTGTAGGGGTATAACCGGAGTGTAAGCATTTGGTTTCGTCTTTCATTTGTGTCGTCTCCTTTCAAAACGCATATAGTTCCGCCGCCGATGTTTCGGCGGCGGTCATTACAATCAAAACAGTATGTTCATTATATCACTGCAATTTTAAAATGAAAACACCCAAAACACGAAAGATAAAAACAAAAGCAATAAAAAAGGCACCCGAAAACTGAACATTGCAGTTTCGGGCACCAGTTTCATTTCCATGGCGGACACGGCCATCGATTACAGTTTTAAGAATTTCTTTGCGTTGTTGTAGAACACGTCGTTCAGCTGGTCGTCGGTAAGGCCGCTGACGATGGTGCGCTGCATTTCCACCGTGGGATGGTGGAAGGGAGCATCCAGACCCCACATGATGCGGTCGGAACCTACGGTTTCATACGCTTCTTTGATCTTATAGTGCATGGGCATTCCGGAGGTTTCCAGATACAGGTTGGGGTATTTCTTCGCCATGTCAATGGCTGCTTGAACGAACATGCCGTTTCCGTGACCCATGTGGATCTGGCAGATGGGAAGCTGGGGATAGCGGTCGGCCAGCTGAGCTACGCTCCAAGGCAGGGAGAAGGGCGGATGACCGGTGTGAATCATCAGCGGCAGTCCCATTTCGATGCACAGCTCCGCAACCGGGAACACGCACTCATCGTTGGCCAGATAGGCGTGGGACAGCGGGTGAAGCTTGACCGCCTTAAAGTTGTGGTTGGCAACCGCGTCGCGGATCTGCGCTTCCACTACTTTGGCGCCCTCGGTGGGATTGACCCACAGACAGCCGACGAAGCGGTCGGGGTACTGGTCGCAGGCGTCGATGCTCTCCTTTTGGGGATAGGTACAGATGACGGCCTTTTCCACATTGTATTCGTCCATATCAGCGATCAGTTCCTCTGGCGTGATGCTGCAGGAGGCCCAGCCTCCGAAGGTACCGATGTGGGAATGGGCGTCGATTTTTTTAAAGCTTTTCATGCGTTCTTCGATGTTCATAGCGTGTCGTCTCCTTTTGCGGTAAATCAGCGTTCTGCCACGGCGTCAGCGACAGCATCCGTGGTGTAGTGGAAGCGGCTGCGCAGCGATGTTTTCTGCAGCGCTTCTGTCAGGATAAATGCCAGGACGATGCCCACCAGAGTCTGACCGGAAACGAACGGGATGCGGGAAATGGCCACAGCCGGTCCGTACAGGAATACGCGGGTGATGGTGTAGACCGCAACCTGGAATGCGCCGCCCAGAACGGCTCCCAGGATCCAGCCCATGCGGCCGCGGGAATTCTTCAGCATGTGTTCCAGAACCAGTCCCATGATGGCGGCCATCAGGGATTTGGCGATCAGGGTGGGAACGATCCATACGGCGTAGCCGCCGATCAGATCGGCCAGGGCTTCACCCAGAGCTCCGGCGCAGGCGCCCCGCTTCCATCCCAGCATCAGGACAGACAGGAAGAGCAGGCAGTCTCCCAGGTGGGTGTAGCCGAAGGGAGTGGGGATCTTTAACAGAACGGTGGCCACGAAAATCAAAGCGGTAAAAATTCCGGTTTCGCACAGTTGTTGTACTTTGTTGTCTCTCATGATATGTACTCTCCTTTGTTCAAACTATGCTCCCATTATAGAAAAGAAACTGTTCTTTTTAAATATACAATTATAAAAAAATAAACCAGTACAGAATTTGAAATTACAAAAACTGCACTGGTTGTGATTTACTCTGTTGACGACACTCCGAACTTTTGACGGAGGTATCGCTCGTATCGCTGCTTCTGTTCCGGTCGGGGAAGCTCCAGGCCGTATTCGTAGCAGTCCACCACATCCGCATCCTTTACGATCTCTTCGATGAGGGGCCCCACGACGGATTTGTCGCTGTGATGTGCCACCGCCAGGGAGATCGTTCGGATTTCTTCCTCCGTAAACAGCTTCAGTTTTTCCAGCAGCCAGCGGGCCGGCTGTTCACCGGCAGGGGCGTGGCCCGCCTGTTTTCCGGTGACGATGCGGCCGATGTCGTGAATGGCGGCCGCGATGGCAGCCAGCTCCGGGTCGCAGCCCCGTTCTACGGCCATGTCCTTGGCGATGCGGGCACAGCTTGCCAGATGGACGCGCTCCCAGTGAAAGGGTTCGTCCCGTTGAGGCGGTTGAGTGTGGTTTGCAGCTGCGGCATCGGCCGCATGGCGCTCCGCATCCTCGATCCGGTCAATCTCCGTCAGAAGCGCATATTGTACCGCGGACAGCCGGTCCGTGCGCAGGGCGTCCGGCGCGGTCTTCGGTCGATCAATCATGAGAAAGCTCCTTTCCGTCAGTTTCTCTTCAGCCACGCATCGGCATCGTCGCAGATTTGCTGCAGCTGAGTGAAGAATTTGCAGGTGTGATAGCCGTCCGCCACCATGTGGGGGACGAAGACGTTGACGGGGATCAGCAGCCGGGGAAGCGGGCTGTCCGTATGGTTTCGACATGGCTGCTCCACGCGACCCAGACAGTCCGGAAGAACCTCCGACGGAAAGAAACGACCGAAGGTGACCACCGGAAACAGCATGTGAGGCGGCGTGAAGGTATCGCTGCCGTAACCGGTGAAGGTGGTCCAGGGAACGCAGGAGACCGGCAGAAAGGCGTCCGGTTTGTCGGGCTTGGATTTGATCCCTTTGATCTGACCGTACCGTTCCATATCCAGGAGCATTCCGTCGTAGAATCGGAAAAAGTCCCCATTCCAGGGGGACCAGATGTCGGAGAAGGTCTCATCATCCCGGTGGAACACGGTGTAGGACGGGTTCAGATAGTCGTACCAGCCGGGGATGCCGTCCTGGTCCAGGGCCATGCGGAACTCCCGGACTCGATTGACCGCCTTCGTCACGGCGTAGACGAAAACGGAATAAAAACGAAGAGCCCGGCTCTCACAGCCGCGCTTCAGGGCGGAGATATCCACGTTGACGGTCAGGTTGTAATTGGTTCTGACCAGCTTTTGATAGTAAAGAAAATGTTCGCGGCGCGGCCAGGTGGCCAGATCGATCCGGTGAAATTCGGCAGGGTTCATGAGTACCTCCTCGAGAGATTTCTTACTTAGTATTATAGTCTGCGAAGCGAAGAAGCACAAGAAAAAAGGGCGACCGCTTTCGCCGGCAGTGATACCGGCATGGGCGGCAGCCCTGAAATTCCGCGTGAGTTTCGATGATTACTACTTCAGCAGATCTGCCATCTTGGACAGGCGGCGGATGGATTCGTACAGGGTTTCGTCCTCTCTGGCGAAGTGGAGACGGACCAGATGATTGATGGGTTCTCTGAAGAAGCTGGAACCGGGAACGGCGGCAACGCCGGTGTTCTTAATCATCCATTCACAGAAGTCCATATCGCTCATTCCCTTGAACTGATCCAGCTGGAGGAATTTCGTGATATCGATCAGGACGAAGTATGTACCTTCCGGATTGGTGTGTTCGATGCCCAGCTCGTCCAGACCGTTCAGGAAGATGTCTCTCTTGCTCTGGTACTTGGCTTTCAGGTCGGCGTAGTAGTCGGGGCCCAGTACGTTCAGAGCGCGGCAGGCGGCTTCCTGGATGGGAGCAGCGGCGCCTACGGTCAGGAAATCGTGGACCTTTCTGGCAGCCTCGATAGCTTCCGCATTTCCGATGACGTAACCCAGACGCCATCCGGTGATGGAGTAGGTCTTGGACAGGGAATTGCAGGTCAGCGTCCGTTCGAACATTCCCGGCAGGGAGGCCACGCAGATGTGCTCGTTGTCATCGAAGGTGATATATTCGTACACTTCGTCGGTGACTACGTAGAAGTCGTACTTCTTGGCCAGGGATGCGATGAATTCCAGTTCGTCTCTCTTGAACACCTTACCGCAGGGGTTGGAGGGGTTGCAGAGGATCAGAGCCTTGACGCCGGGCTGGCTGCAGGCAGCTTCCAGTTCCGCCTTGTCGAAGGTGAAGCTGGGCGGAGTCAGGGGGACGAAGATGGGATCTGCGCCGGACAGGATGGTGTCAGCACCGTAATTTTCGTAGAAGGGAGAGAAGATGACGACTTTATCTCCCGGATTGCATACGGTCATCATGCAGGTCATCATGGCTTCGGTGGAACCGCAGGTGATGACGATCTCGGACTTGGGATCTACGGTGCGGCCGAAGCGTTCGCTTTCGATCCGGCAGATCGCTTCGCGGAAGTTCGTGGCACCGAAGGTGATGGAATACTGGTGAGGACCTTCCTTGGCAACCTCCGCCAGGGCGTCGGTGATTTCCGTGGGGGGATCCCAGTCAGGGAATCCCTGAGACAGATTGATCGCACCGTATTCATCGCTGATTCTTGTCATTCGACGGATCACAGAATCTGTAAATGTCATTACTCTGTTGCTTAACTGTGGCATGTCGTTTCTCCTTTTATTTGAAGCTCTTATGAAATATGAAAGATATAATGGTAATGGCGGCGGCGAGGCTGCCATACGATTTACGTCAATGGTAATATAATAGTAGAAAAGAGGGCTTTCGTCAAGCCCTACCACAAATATTAATTATCTTTATTGTTGAAACAACACAAAATATAATTTTTTTCGTTAGGCTTTCATAAAATCGTCGCGGAGCGGTAAAAAATCGTGATATAATATCAAAAATAAGGGGTTTATGTCCGAAATCGGACCGAGAGAGAAGGAGATCAACGATGTTTCGAAGGAAAAAATACATTTTCGCGGTGAAGAAGAGTCACCGCGGACGCAATATCATACTGGGGATTCTGGCGATATTGGTGGTGATCGGTGTAGCAGCACTGGTCGTCTATCCCGTGCTTCGTCCCATCAACTATTCGGTGACCGTAGAGGCCGGAAGCGACGGTGTGGATGCCGCCGCGTTCCGAAAGAACTCCCAATCAGAAGAGCCCATTCAGCTGCTTTGGGAATCGATCGGAGAGCCGGACTGGAGCGTTCCGGGAGACTATCAGGTGAAGGTTTTGTACGGAGGAAAGGAATATACGGGAACGGTTCGGGTCGCGGATACCGTGGCGCCTGCAGCCGAGGCCAGAGAGGTGACATGGTTTGTGGATGATGAAGGAAGTCCGCAGCCCATGGATTTCGTTGCCGACGTGAAGGATGTCACCGACGTGACGGCGGAATACAAAGAAGAACCGGATATGACGCAGCTGGGAAGCCAGGAGGTTACGGTGATTCTCATCGACGGAGGCGACAATAGAACGGAGATCGTGTCGAAGCTGACCATCACCGATGACCAGCAGCCGCCTGTGATCTACGGAGCAGCAGATCGGCTGACCTATCTGGGAACGGCCACTCCTCTGGACGACGGCATTGCCGTGGTGGACGACCGTGATGAAGCGCCGGCGCTGAGCGTGGATGCTTCCGCCGTGAACTTCAACGAGAAGGGAACGTATCCCGTGATCTACACTGCTGTGGATCGGGCCGGAAACACGACAAAGGTTGAGACGACGCTGACCGTGTCCTACTTCCGGGAAAGCGCTGTGGATGCGGATAAGCTGAATGCGGCGGTGGACGGGCTGCTTGCGCAGATCGTGGATGACTCCATGACGGCGGAAGAGAAGTGCCGCGCCGTCTATGACTGGGCGAAGGCTAATGTTGCCTGGTCCACCAGCGGCTCCGATCGGACGGCCTGGACCAAAGAAGCTTACCGGGCCATTCGCTGGAAGGCCGGTGACAGCTTCACCACCAGCGCGCTGTTCCACGGCTGTATGATCCGGCTGGGCTATCAGGATATGATGGTACAGCGCAGCGGAAGTCTGTACTACTGGAATCTGGTCAATCTGGGTGACGGTTGGTACCACGTGGACTGTGGACGGGGAAGCAGTGCGGTGACCGAGCCCGTCTTCCTGATGACGGATCAGGAGCTGGCAAAATGCTCTGCGGAAGCGGGAAATGGCTTCTACGACTTCGACAGCACGCTGTATCCGGCCGCTTCGGCTCGGTAAAGGATAAGATCGGAAGGGACTGAAAGACAACGGTCCCTTCTTTTTTATTGTTCGGATTAAAGGAAACGATGGAAACGAAATTTTCAGAGGAAAATGAAAATAACAGTTGACAGATCGAGGATAAGGTATATAATGAACGTATGAACAATAATTCATATGAAAGGATGTTGGAATTATGGAGAGGGAAAAGTACGAAGAACGCTGTGACGAGATCTGCGTTCACGACGAAGTGGTCAACTCCGTGACGGAGGAGATGCCGGAGGACGAGATTCTGTACGATCTGGCGGAGCTGTTCAAGGTCTTCGGCGATACGACGAGAATTAAAATTCTGTATGTCCTGTTCGAATCGGACATGTGCGTCTGCGACATCGCTGAGCTTCTGAACATGGGACAGTCGGCCATCTCCCATCAGCTGCGGGTCCTGAAGCAGGCCCAGCTGGTCAAGTTCCGCCGGGAGGGAAAACAGGTGATCTATTCCCTGGCCGACGATCACGTCCGTACGATCATCAACAACGGTATGGAACACATCATGGAGTAAAGAGAAAGGAGCTTACAATGAAAAAGGTATTCAAGATGCAGGATCTGGAATGTGCTCACTGCGCGGCAAAGATGGAGGATGCGATCAACAAGCTGGAAGGTGTCAACAAGGCTTCGATCAGCTTCATGACCCAGAAGCTGACGCTGGATGCGGACGAGGCTCGGTTCGACGATATCGTAAAAGAAGCCGTAAAGATCTGCAAGAGCATCGAGCCGGACTGTGAGATTCTTCTGTAATAGAACGGGTAGCGTCGGCGACAGATAAGAGTGCGCTGCCTGAGAAACGATAAACTGTGTGAGAGTGATATGCATGACAAAGAAACAAAAGCGTGAATTGAAAAAGATCATCGCCGCCGTGGCAGTACTGCTGGCGATGATTCTGATCCCCGTACCGCAGCCCTGGCGACTGGTGCTGTTTCTGATCCCTTACGTGATCGCTGGTGGCGATGTGCTGAAGACGGCGGTACGCAATATCGGTCACGGACAGATCTTCGATGAAAACTTTCTGATGGGGATCGCTACCATCGGCGCCTTTCTGGTAGGCGAATACACCGAAGGTGTTGCCGTCATGATCTTCTACCAGGTGGGCGAGCTGTTCCAGAGCTATGCGGTGGGAAAATCCCGGACATCCATCGCCCAACTGATGGACATCCGACCGGATTATGCCAACGTAGAGAGGGATGGACAACTGGTGACGGTGGATCCGGAGGAAGTGGAGATCGGCCAGGAGATCGTGGTCAAAGCGGGAGAGCGGATCCCTCTGGACGGCGTGGTGGTCAGCGGTCAGTCCATGATCGACACGTCGGCTTTGACGGGAGAATCGGTACCGCGGAAGGCGTTGGAGGGAAGCGAGGTGCTGTCGGGCTGCATCAATCAGAGCGGCCGTCTGGTGATTCGGGTGACGAAGGAATTCGGCGAATCCACGGTATCGAAGGTGTTGGACCTGGTGGAGAACGCGGCGTCCCAGAAGGCGCCCATGGAAAACTTCATCACCCGGTTTGCTAGATACTATACGCCGGCGGTGGTCTTTGCCGCTGTGGCTCTGGCAGTGCTTCCGCCGCTTCTGGTGGAGGGAGCCGCCTTTTCCGACTGGGGCTATCGAGCGCTGACATTTCTGGTCATCTCCTGTCCCTGTGCGCTGGTCATCTCCGTTCCCATGGGCTTCTTCGGCGGAATCGGAGCGGCGTCCCGGCACGGTGTTCTCGTCAAGGGAAGCAACTATCTGGAAGCGCTGGCTCATGCGGAGATCGCCGTCTTCGATAAGACCGGTACGCTGACGAGAGGGACGTTTTCCGTCACCGAGATTCAGTCGCAGCCGGGGATCGACCAGCGGGAGCTGCTTCACATGGCGGCGCTGGCAGAGGCCGCATCCAACCATCCCATCGCGGTTTCCATCCGCACGGCCTGGGGTAGTCCCGTGACCCAGGAGGATGTGGACTCGGTGGAGGAAATCGCCGGACACGGAATTCGGGCATTGGCGGGCAACCGCCGGATCCTGGCCGGAAACCGGCGGTTGATGGACCGATTCGGTATCGTCTGCGATGAGGTGGAGACCATCGGAACGGCGGTGTACGTGGCTGTGGACGGGATGTACTGGGGTGCCATCGTCATCTCCGACCGGATCAAAGAGACGGCAGCGGATACGTTGAAGGCGCTGAAGCGGGCCGGACTGAAGAAGACCGTCATGCTGACGGGAGACAATGCAGGAGCAGCACAGAAGGTGGCCCAATGCCTCGGCATCGACAGCGTGTATGCGGAACTTCTGCCGGGTGACAAGGTGGAACGTGTGAAAGAACTGATGGCGGAGACCAGTGAAAAAGGGAAGCTGATGTTTGCCGGTGACGGTATCAACGACGCTCCCGTTCTGGCCATGGCCGACATCGGCGTCGCCATGGGAGCCATGGGATCCGATGCCGCCATCGAAGCAGCCGATGTGGTTCTGATCGATGACCGGTTGGAGCAGCTTCTGGTGGCCATGCGCGTGGCCAAGGGGACCCTCGCCATCGTGAAACAGAACATCGTATTTGCCCTGGGCGTCAAGGGCGTGATCCTGGTATTGGGGGCATTGGGATACGCCAACATGTGGCTGGCAGTCTTCGCCGATGTAGGTGTGGCGGTCATCGCCATCCTGAATTCCATGCGAGCGTTGAAGATATAAAAATAAAAGGAAGGAAAAAGAGTTCGGAAATTCGGAAAAGATGTTTGGAAATCCGGACTTTTTTTCTGTTTTTTTGGGAATAAAACTGTCGATTTTCGCTTGGAAAAGAAAAAGAAGGCAGTATTTTATAATCAGAGTGGTATATGAGAGAAAAATGTGGCTTTGGCACAGAATTTGCTCTGTAGTAGGAGAAGAAAGTAAAACATGTTTACACTGGAAGATGTCAGAGGGATGTTTTATGCCGTACAGGCGGTACGGGAGAGATGTGGAACGGGAGTATTGATTGGACTGAACAAAAGATAGTTGAAGGAGACGAAAGGAGTAAGGCAGAAGATGATTTGTGACAACATTACGGTAAAGGACGGTATTTTGTATTTCGCAGGACAGAATACAGTGGAACTGGCGAAGAAGTACGGAACGCCGCTGTATTTAATGGATGAAGATAAGGTGCGTGAAAAGTGCAGGGCATATAAGAGAGCGTTCGAAAAGCACTTCGGACCGAAGGCGCAGCCGCTGTTTGCTTCCAAGGCCAATTGCTTCAAGCGTCTCTATGAGATCATGACGGAAGAAAACATGGGAATCGACGTGGTGTCCTCCGGTGAGATCTACGTGGTAAAGCTGGCCGGATTCGACCTGTCTCACGCGTATTTTCACAGCAACAACAAGACGGATGAGGACATCGCCTACGGCATGGAAAACGGCATCGGCTATTTCGTCGCTGACAACGTGGAGGAAGTGAAGGCGGTGGAAGCGGAAGCCGCCAGAAGAGGGATCACTCAGAAGATGCTCCTTCGGCTGACGCCCGGCATCGATCCCCATACCTATGAAGCCATCGCTACCGGTAAGGTGGATTCCAAGTTCGGCTCGGCCATCGAAACGGGACAGGCGGAAGAGATCGTCAGATATACGCTGCAGCAGCCTCACATTCAGCTGATGGGCTATCACTGCCACGTAGGTTCCCAGGTATTTGGCGAGGATATCTTCGAGCGGGCTGCCGTGGTCATGCTGGAGTTTCTGGCCGACATGAGAGATAAGTTGGGCTTTACGGCTCCGGTGTTGGATCTGGGCGGCGGTTACGGCGTCCGTTATACGGAAGAGGATCCCTATCTGGATATCGAGACCAAGGTGGGAGAAGTAGCGGCTGCGGTGAAGGAGACCTGCAAGCGTCTGCATCTGGAGCTGCCGGAGATCCATATGGAACCGGGCAGAAGCATTGTGGCCGATGCGGGAATGACGCTGTACACCGTAGGAACGGTAAAGAAGATTCCCGGATACAAGAACTACGTTTCCGTGGACGGTTCCATGGCGGATCACATCCGATTCGCCCTGTACGGCTCCAAGTATACCTGCTATGTAGCGAATAAAATGGATGAACCTGCTGGCTTTGAAGCAACCATCGCTGGTCGCTGCTGTGAATCGGGAGACCTGATTCAGACCAATGTCATGGTGCCGGCCAGCGTAGGCAGATATGACATTATCGCCGTATGTACCACCGGTGCATACCACTACTCCATGGCATCTAACTACAACCGGCTTCCCAAGCCGCCCATCGTCATGCTCCGAGGCGGAGAGAACTACGTTGCCGTCAAGAGAGAGAGCTTTGCGGATTTGTGCAGAAACGACGTATAAAACAGGGTTACATCAAGGAATAGGGTTGTTGATAGGAAAGGCTGACCGCATTTCGCGGTCAGCCTTTCTGCATGTGCGCCGGCGGTGCACGTTTCTATTTCATAGCTCCGATGGTGGGTTTGACGTTCCAGAATTCGGTCAGCTTCCGGTAGTCCTCGGCGGCCCGGGCCATGGCTCTGCGGCGGGCTGCGGAGGACTTTCCGGACGGGTCGCGGACGCAGCGCAGCATGATGTTCTTGGCCGTATGTTCCAGACTGGTGAATTCGATCATGGACACGTCGTAGCCGTGCTCCTCCAGCTTCAGGGCCCGCAGGCCGTCGGTGAGGATGGCGGAAAGGCGTTCCTTTAAGATTCCCTGCTTCAGGATGGCAGCGTTGATGTTATTTTCGATCTGATAGAACAGCTCGTGCTGACAGCAGGGAACCGACAGAATGACGGAGGCTTGCCAGGTGACGGCCTTCATCAGGGCAAAGTCCGTGGCGGTGTCGCAGGCGTGGAGCGTAACCACCATGTCGGCCCGGGCCGTTTCGTCGTAGTCGGCGATGTCGCCCATCTGAAAGCGAAGTCCCCGATAGTCCAGATCCCGGGCTACGGTATTGCAGAAGTCGATCACGTCCTCTTTCAGATCCAGACCTACGATATCCACGTTCATGTTCTTCTGCTTCTTCAGATAGTAGTACAGGGCGAAGGTCAGATAGGCCTTGCCACAGCCGAAGTCGATGATCTTCAGAGGCTGTCCGGAAGATTCGGAACCGAGGGCCGAGGGCAGGTATTCCATGACGTCGTCTACGATCTCCAGGAAGCGGTTGATTTGCCGGAACTTTCCGTAGTGGCGGGTGTGGACCTGACCGTCGGCGGTCATGACACCCAGACGGATCAGAAAGTCACAGGGCTGTCCCTCGGGGATCAGATACTGCTTTTCCCGGTTGTGGGACAGGGGCCCCATGGTTTTGGATGGGGGTCGTTTCAGGATGCGGGCCTTGTCCGGCTGATTGGCCAGGACCTGATAATCAGCGGCCCCGGTGAACAGATTGGCTTGTTTGAAGGTGCGCTCCATCAGCTCTGTGCAAAGGGAGAGGCATTCTTCCTTGTCCAGATTTTCGTGTGTCACCTTCTTTTCGAAGTGATATTCCGCCTGATACAGGTAAGAATCCCGCAGGATCACCGGTTTGACGGTGACCTTGCGGTAGGGGGTGGATTTTTTTCGCAGGCCGGAGAAGACGGCCTGAATCAGGGTTTCCTCCCGGATGGCATCGGACAGGAGGCTGAGAAGCTTGGGATCCATGGTGTATTTCCTTTCAATCGCAAATCGCATTTGTCGTACTGTGTGTCGTGTAGATACATTATATCACATTTCAGGGCTCAACGAAGGGTACGCCGAGAAATTCCGTGACGGACAGTGCTAGGTTGTAGCCGATAGTCTGAATGTTGTTGGCGATCCAGGTGGCGTCCTCGTAGTTATCGTGGTAGGCGATCTCCACAAGAACGGCCGGAGCTTTCGTGCGTCGCAGCTCTGCCAGCGTCACCGTGGGCAGAACAGTGACCAGATCCGGGTTGGGATAGATGACCTTCAGATTATTGGCGATGATGTCGGCGGCCCGCTTGCCAGCAGAGCTATATGTGTAATAGTAGACATCGGGTCCCTGCAGCTGACCGGCCAGATGCTCCGGCGAGGAATTGGAATGGAGAGCCAGATGCAGATCGTAATTCCCGGCGTTGGACTGGTTGATCACCTGGGTCAGGGTGTCTCCCGGGTTATTGCGGGTGACGGAAATGCCGCTGGCCAGAAGATAGGGAATCATGGCATCGGCGATGAGGTTCATATAATACTCTTCATTTCCTCCGATGATGTAGGGATTGTATTCCTGGACGGAGGGGCTGAGATAAATGGATGGCATAGTGAAACACTCCTTTCTTTCTTCATAGTATGTCGGAGGGAAAGGAGTGTGAACGCTTTCGGTCAGATGTGCTTTTTCAGATCCTCCGTCAGCTGTGCCAGAGTCTTCAGGCCCCGTTCCATGTCCTTTTCCGGCGCGTAGGAAAAACTGAGCCGCAGACAGTTGTTCTTTTCGGCGCTGAACAGCGTTCCCGGAGAGATTAGGATGTTGTTCAGCAGCGCTTTTTCAAACAGCTGATCCATGGGAATGTCGTCGTCGAATTCCAGCCAGATGAAGTAACCGCCCTGCGGGACCGTCCAGGTGGCCAGATCGGTGAAATACCGTTTCAGCAGGTCCAGCATCCGGTCGCGCCGCTCCACCAGACGGTTCCGGACGTAGGCCAGATAATCGTCGAAGGTGTGGTCATCCAGCATGCGTACCAGCATCCACTGGGAGTAGAAGGAATGCATATCGCTGGTCTGACGCTTCATGTCGGCAAGGCGCTCCACCACAGATTCCGGCGCTACCAGATAGGCCATGCCGAAGGCAGGGTACAGTTCCTTGTTCAGGGCGCTGACGTACAGCACCGTTCCGGAGGTATCCATGGATTTCAGGGTGGGCGGCGGAAGCTCGCCCAGCCAGAGGTTGCCGTAGATGTCGTTTTCGATGATGGGAAGCTGGCGGTTCTGACAGAAGCCCAGCAGCTGACGACGCCGGTTGAGGGACATGGTCAGAGTGGTGGGATTGTGGTAGTTGGGCATCGTGTAGACCAGAGGCGACGTGTCGGTTTCGGGATCCAAGTGGATCTGCCAGTAGCACAGCCCTTCGTCATCCATGGGAACGGGACGGACCTTCATACGGTTAGTGTGGAGGGGATGGGAATACAGCCAGGAATACTTCTCCGTGAAGATGGAGGAGCCCGGTTTCAGGAGACAGCTGTGGATCAGCCCCATGGTCTGGACCTGACCGGTGGTCAGGAGGATACAACTCTCGGGAACGTGGATGCTGCGGTGTCTGGCCAGGCGTTGAGCCAGGATTTTGCGCAATTCCGGAAGCCCCTGGGGCTGAAGGTAACTCAGGTCCGGCTGTTGGGAAGCTGCCTTCATCATGACGTTTTCCAACAGCTTTCCGGGAAAGACGTCGAAGGACAGCTGATCCGTGGAAAATTGAATGACATCCGGACTGGCTTCGTAGTGGTTCAGTCGCTGAATCATGATGGGATTGGCCGAGGCGACTCCCTGCTTTACGTAGTGGCTCCAGTTAGGAGGCTGGGATCTGTGGTTCGGAGACCACAGCATGTCAGCCACGCAGGTTCCGTGGGCAGAGTGACTTTCGATGAGGCCGTAGGACATCAGCTCCTCCATGGCGGTGACGATGGTACTGCGGTTGACGCCGAACTGCATGGCCATATCTCGCTGGGAGGGAAGCTTCGTCCCGGAGGTGTAGTCGCCGGCGGCGATTTTACTGCTGATGTAATCTACGATCTGCTGGTACAGGGGAACGGGACTTTTTTTGTCGGGCATCCATTCGATAACGATCTTCGTTCCGGTTCCTTTCATGGGCTGGGGCATCTGTTTCACCTCAAAAAAATGATTCGTTACTGTAAACAAAAGGAAGATAAATTATTTGGCGAAAAGACCGAAAAAAATGATCTCTTTCGTCACTTTTATTATAAAACTGGTTGGATGAAAAATCAATATATGGTTGGTTGGGAAATTGGTTTTTTATTGGTTGGTCAGAAATGGAAGAAAATAATGTATCCTCAATACATACAGAGATTGAGAATTCAGTTTACCTGTTGGTTGTTGTGTTGTTTGCACCCCGTGATCGGTTCCGATTCGGGGTGTCAGACTTTTTTGGAAGAAAATGCGATGACGGCCTGTGCGGGACCGTCATTTTTCTTCGGGTTCAGAGTTCTTCTGGTGTAACGACGATCTCCGTCAACTCCGGAGAAGCCAGAAACCGCAGCGGAAGCTGGGTCGTTCCCAGACCGCGGTTGACGTAGAGCAGGGTTTCACGGGCGTTTTCGAACCGATATTCGCCGTTGACGAAGATCTGTCCGTAGGGCGGCAGGAAGTGGTCGGACATGAAGGGAAGGTTGATCTGCCCGCCGTGGGTGTGGCCGGACATCATCAGATCGATGGCATAGTCGGTCATGTCCGTCACGATGTCCGGCTCGTGGGCCAGTACGATGTTATAGCAATCCTCCGGCAGCACCGAAGCGCAAGCGATGTCGCCGTAGCCGATGACCATGTCATCGATACCGGTGATGGTCAGATTCCAATCGCTGAGGGTCACCGTATCGTTGACCAGCACCTGAAAGCCGCCGGCTTCCATGAACTGGATATAGTAGTTTTCCAGCCCGCCGCCGTAGTCGTGGTTTCCGAAGACGGCGAACTTGCCGCAGACGGTTCCGTCCTGAGAAACGGTACCGGCCCGTCCTGAGGTGGTGATCTGAGACAGGGCCTGGGTAATGGAATCGATGTCTCCGTCATAGGTGTTGTAGTTGTCGATCAGGTCGCCCAGGAAGAACACAAGATCCGGTTGGGAAGCGTTGATCCGCGTCACCACCCGTTGGAAATCCTCCGGCGTATAGTATTGGCTGAAGTGGGTATCGGCAAACACGGCGATGCGCAGCGGACCGGCGTCACTTCCGTTATCGGCCAGGCGCAGGGACGCGCCTGCGCAGGTCAGCTGAGTCTCGTCGATGAATCGCGGTTCCACCCAGCG
>JAGATO010000358.1 GCA_017621195.1 Bacillota bacterium
GACGGGGGGCCTTTGGCCGCGCTTCTTCGTTTCCGATCCGCATTGTGGGCCTGCGGCGAAGCCGCAGGCCTTTCAATGGACATTGGAGGTGGCGCGGCGGACGGCGCCGCATGGCGGATTCCTATATTTTTCACACAAATACCGCTATTTTATAGAAAAAATCATAAAACCTGTATTTTGCATTGGGATCATATTTAAAATATAGCAGAAAAATCGAATTCTATATTTTCACAAATAGAATCCAGTATTATTTAGAAAAAATCAGGGAGTTCCTATATATTGAGATGTAAAATGATTGAAAATATAGATAAAATCCATATTTGAGATTAAAAAGTAAAAAATGGAACCAACGTATGCCCAAACCTCTATAAAATAGCGATATAAAAAGCAAAAATATAGAACTTCTTAAATTTCATATAAAATAGTAAGATGAGTGATGTAAAATACAGAGATCTCTCATTTCTCTGTATTATAAGTCGAATCCTTTTAGAAAATATAGGGGTGCTACAATGGTATGATGTCAGGGCCGCATTTTAGGGATTTTTTTACAATTCCTACAGCTGTTCCAGCCAGTGTAGCGCCACGCCTATGGGGAGGGAGAAGCTGGCTTCGTAGTTTTCCAAAGCGTCGGAAACATCGCAGCCGTAGGTGATTTGTTCCCGAATGTGATCACCGTCGGCAGATGCGATCACTTAGTTCGCGATCTCCTCTTCGATCCAATAACGTACTACGGATATGAGGTAGAATCAAGTCGATGTACATGACAATATGTCATGAGAAATGTGAAAAAAGATGAGGTCTATCCCTTTGATTCGACGGCGAATTTTGGTATGCTTTAAATGAAGAAGAAAAAGGGCGGGATATATCTTGGAATACGAGTGGCGCGCCCCGAGCGAAATGAGGGGGAGCCGCTTCGAATATGCGGAGAGCCGCCCCGAGCGAAACGTAGTAGACTTCCCGAGCAGGAGTAGAAGAGAGCAAGGACGGAAGAGAACGGAAGCCAGAAGAGAACGGGAAGGGAAGAAAGGACGGAGACATGCAACTGAATCGCATTCATCACGTGGCCATCATCGTGTCACAGTATGAAAGAGCCAGAGAATTTTACGTAGAAAAGCTGGGATTTGAGATTCTCAGGGAAAACTACCGCCCGGAGAAGGGAGATTACAAGCTGGATCTGCGGCTGGGGGACTGCGAATTGGAGATTTTCGGCGTTACCGATCCGCCCCGTCGGGTGACGAATCCCGAGGCCTGCGGCTTGCGTCACCTGGCGTTTCGCGTGGAGAATGTGGAAGAGACGGTAAAGGAACTGAACGCACTGGGAATCGAGACCGAGCCGATCCGCGTGGATCCTTTCACCGGCGGCCGAATGACATTCTTCCGCGATCCCGACGGATTGCCGCTGGAACTGCACGAGTAATTCTTGCTTTTCCTGTATGCATTCTGAAAGAAATATGATACAATAGGTCACAACCAAGGATAAAAGCACAAAAAACGGTGTGCGGTCGACGTACATGAGCGTCGGACGTGACCGTCGGGCAGGAAATGGACGGCCGGATGACGAACGGAAGGTCGACGGACGTGACCGTCGGATGTGGCCGTCGGGCAGAAAATGGAAGGCCGGACGGGAAAAGAGAGAAAGGAAAGAGATAGAATGAAGGACATTGCACTGGTAGTTATGGCTGCCGGGATCGGATCGAGATACGGCGGCGGGATCAAACAGCTGGAGACCGTCGGTCCCTGCGGGGCGATCATCATGGATTATTCCATCTTCGATGCGCTGGAAGCCGGATTCAACAAGATCGTTTTCGTCATCCGAAAGGATCTGGAACGGGACTTTCGGGAGATCATCGGAAACCGCATGGAGAAGGTCTGCCGCGTAGAGTATGCGTTTCAGGAGCTGGACGACCTGCCTGAGGGAGCGGTGCTACCCGAAGGACGGACGAAGCCCTGGGGTACGGGTCAGGCCATTCTGGCATGCCGCGACCTGATTCACGAGCCCTTCGCTGTGGTCAACGCCGACGATTACTACGGAAAAGAAGCGTTCCGTCAGGTCTACGACTATCTGGCCAAAGAACCGGACGCCGCGGATTACTGCATGGCCGGGTTCATCCTGAAGAACACGCTAAGCGATAACGGAACGGTGACCCGAGGAATCTGTGCCGTGGATGAGAACGGCTACCTGAAACAGGTGGACGAGACGAGAAATATCCGCAAGACGGCGGACGGCGCCGTGGCGAATCATGCCGACGGATCGGAACGCGTTCTGGATCCGGAGGCCCACGTTTCCATGAACATGTGGGGACTGACGCCGCAGTTCATGGATATTCTGAAGGAAGGGTTCCCCAGATTTCTGAAGGAGCACGGAACCGAACTGAAGTCGGAATACCTTCTTCCGGAGATCATCGACGGGCTGATCCAGAGCGGCCAGGCCCGGGTCAAGCTGTTGGAGACGCAGGATCAGTGGTTCGGCGTTACATATAAAGAAGATAAACAGACGGTGGTAGACGCCATTGCGGCGCTGACCGCCCAGGGCGCCTACCCGGAAAAGCTGTTCGGCTAAGTGGGCGTTTGCCCGAAAAAGCAGTCCGGATCAGAGTGCCTCATCGGCGCTTTTGACGGGTTTGTCGATAGCGCTCTAAAAACAGGAGCTGCTGGCGGTCATCGGCCGTCCGGTCCAGATCCGTCCTGACGCGGATGATGCAGTACAGCAGGACAATGATGAAACATAGCATGGGGAATTCCTCCGCAACGCAGTGAGATGGCGCAGGTGCCCGGAAAGAGCACCTGACAGCTGCTCAGGAAGAGCACCTGACAGCTTCTACCATAGTATATGAAACGGAGGGCGTTGTTACACGGTGGAATGTATGGGAAAGAGAAAAAGAAAGGGAAGATAAGGAAAGATTATGCAAGGATTCAGCCAAATCATGGCGCAGTATTTACAACCGCAGCTGGCGATCCTGGTGGTTTCCATGGTTCCGTTCATCGAACTGCGCGGCGGCGTGGTTTTGGGAGCGGCGCTGGGAATCCACTGGTTGGAAGCTTTGATCATCTGTATCATCGGAAATGTGCTGCCGGTACCGTTCATCATCGTATTCGGCCGGTGGACCCTGAATTTTCTGGAGCACACGAAGCTGTTCGGTGCGATGGTGCACCGATATAAGGCGAAGGTTCTGTCCAAAGCGGATCTGATTCACAAATACGGGCCCTGGGGACTGATGCTGTTCGTAGGGATTCCGCTGCCCGGAACGGGCGTGTGGTCCGGAAGCGTATTGGCTCTTTTGATGGACCTGCGGCTGCGGTCGGCCATTCCGGCCATCCTGTTGGGGGTCATCATGGCCGGACTCATCATGACGGTAGGGTCTCATGGCCTGTTGGGAATCTTCCAGATGGTCTGATCCAAAACTCGAAAAAACCCGAAAACCTGTCGACACGGTTCGACAGGTTTTTTGTTTTCCATTTGCTATACTGAAAGCGCAGAAGGGAGAACGAGACGATGATGGACAAGAATATCTGGCTGAAATGGGGGATTTCCGGACTGCTGGCGCTGGCATCGGGGCGAATGGCGCTGTTCGGGGTCATGTATCCTTGCCCTGCAGCTCTGCTGACCGTGGTAGTCAACGACAAGTGCAGCGGGTGGAAAACGGCACTGATGTGCGCTGTGAGCCTGTGGCTGAACCGCCGTCACGGCATGGCCGTGTGGGCCGATGTGGTGGCGGTGGCAGCCGTGTGGCTGGCCATGCTGGCATTGCGCCGCCGAAAACCGGCGGCGGCCACCAAAGCTCTGGTGGGCGCTCTGGTGTGGACCGGAGCCAGAGGACTGGTGCTTCTGCGATTACATATGCTGTATCGGTACGGAATGAGCGACATCGTCGTAGAAGCGGCGCTGATCACCGCCGTTTCTTACCTTTTCTTCCATTTATATGTGTTTCTTCAGCTGGGGTCCATGCCCCTGGCCCGTCCGGAGAGTATCCCCGTCCTGATGACCGTTGCGGCGGTTCTGACTCAGGGGATACTGGCTCCGGCGGCATCGCTGCTGCCGGGGAGTTTCGGACAGTTTCCTCTCGTGAAGGCGGCACTCTTTTTCGTGCCGCTGTGGATCGGATATGCGGGTGGGGCGAAGGAAGGGGCGCTGGCCGGAGTGACGGGAGGAACGCTGCTCTTCGCCATGGGAACGGCGGCTCCGGCGGTGACCACGGTTCTGGCCTGCGGCGGACTGGCGGCCGGCCTCTGTGGAAACGAAGCCCCCGCGTTGGCAGCGGCGGTCTTTTCGGCGGTGACCCTGGCCTTTGGTCTGGTGCGGGACGGCGGAGCTCTGTCCCTGCCTGCCGGCGTTCCGCTGATGGCAGCGGCGGTGTTTTGCCTGATACCGAGCGGGGGGAGAAAGAAGCTGGCGCAGGTCATTCCTACGGAGGGAGAACACATCGGATACAATCTGGCGGCCAGACAGCACGTGCTGCAGACGCTGGAGGAATACCGGAAGACGTTTCAGTACCTGTCGCGAGCCTACATATTGCAGAGGGAGTCCTTTCCGGGAGATCCCTATGTCAGAAGCGGCCGGAGGATCATGGCCTATCAGTTCAAAGGAATGGCCGATGCGGTGGACAGATTGGCGTCGGAAATCCGCACACCGGCGGCGCTGAGCGTCCGGAGGCCGATCCGGTTTCGCCTCACTGTGGCGAAGGCCGGGTTTGCCAGAGATGCTCAGGTGTCGGGAGACAGCGTTTACTGCGGAGAAGTCCGTCGCGGAACATACGCCGTGGCTCTCAGCGACGGCATGGGAAACGGCCGCAGGGCGGCGGAGGAGAGCAATCTGACGGTGCAGACCGTCTACCGGCTGCTTGCCGCCGGGTTTCAGCCGGAACTGGCACTGCGGATCATGAACTCCATCCTGCTGTATCGCGGCGGCGATGAGATCTACTCCACTCTGGATCTGGGGCTGTTCGACCTGTATTCAGGAGAACTGCAGTTGTACAAAATCGGGGGCTCCATTACCTTTCTGAAGCGGGGAGATCAGGTGGAGGCGGTGAAAATTCCGGCTCTGCCCATGGGCATCGTGGGCGATATCGAGGTACCGTCCATCGCCTGTCGGCTGAGGCCGGGAGATCAGGTGATGCTCCTGTCCGACGGAGTGGCAGAAGCCGGGCGAAATCAGGGAATCCAATGGCTGACGGAGACCATCTCCGCGTTGAAGTCCACCGATCCCCAGACGCTGGCGGACCTTTTGATCAACAAGGCGGTGGAACGCTGCGGAATCAAAGAAAAGGACGACATGACCGCGGTGGTCGTTGTCGTCCATGAAAGGTAACGGTAAGATATCAATCGTGTGATATGATATGGCCGTCCACTACGGTGAAGGCGACCTTGATGTCGTAGAAGTCCTCCGGAGACTTCTTCTTGTAGGGGTCGCTCTGCAGGACGGTGAAGTCGGCAGCCATACCCTTTTGGATGGAACCCAGTCGGTCCATCATTCCCAAAGCGTCGGCGGCGTCGATGGTCAGACGTTCCATTAGCCGCTTCACGGAACCGGCCTTGGATGGATCCAGATCCCCCCAAAGGAATACTTCCTCCTTTGGTACAAACTCATACATCTCTTTCTCAGAAAGAGCGTCGTCATACGCCAGTATGGCGGCGTTCTTTTTATATCCGCTGTCCCGCACGGCGCCGACAGCCTGAGCGGCCATGGTCAGACCGTCCTGACTGTGGGCCGTCACCATGAACTGACAGCCGATGTCGGCCACGTCCACGCACAAGGCGGAGAGGGTTTCTTCTTCGAAGTTCAGTTTGGCTTCCTCGGAGCCAGCAGTGATGACGGGCTTGATGCAGATGTGGATTCCGTCGCAGCGGATCATGTCCTGAAGTTCCAGACATTCCGTCTGGCGCTGGCGCAGCTTCCGCAGCAGCATGGGCTGGTTTTCCGGCCCCATGAGAAGGTAAGAACACAGGTAGCGGTGATCCATCTGTTCTTCCATCAGCAGCTCCTGCAGGGCGTTGCGGTACAGGGCCTGAGGATAGTCGAAGGAGCTGCAGTCGTTCACCGTGGTGAATCCCCGGCGGGCAAAGGAACGGCCCTGGCGGATCACGGAAGCCTGGTACTGCTCCCAGTCCGGCGGTGCGATGACGGAGAGAATGTAGTCCAGAGAGATCATGGAAACGCCGTCCTCTTCTGCTGCGGCCTTGACCGCATCGGACGCGAAGGTGTTCAGGAGACAGACGCTGCAGTCGGTAAACAGCACTGCCACGGGGCGGTCGGCACAGATGGCATCCATGGCTTCCCGAACCTGCTGCACCGTGAGACCGGCCAGCTGGGGCCGGGAGCCGCCGTAGAAGAACAGCGTGTCTTTTTCGCCTTCCGCGGCGATGGCGCGGGAAAGAGCGTCGATGAAGCTGTCGAGGCCTGCGCCGGACCATTCCGGAAACATGCGGTACATCTGGGAAAAGATCGTCTGAGCCGGAGCGTCGACCAGCTTGATGAAGCCGGGAAACATCGCCTTTCCCTCCAGATCGATCACCTGAGTATCGTCACCCACGAGGGATTCCAGCTCTTCGAAGTCGCCGACGGCCAGAATTTCGCCGCCCTTGCAGGCGACGGCCTCCGCCTCCGGCTGGTTGGGGTCCATCGTGTAGATGATCCCGTTGGAAAAGATCTGATCGGCGTATTCGCGCTTCTTAAAAAAACCAAAAGCCATGGCGTACCTCCTGAAAGTAATTCTAATGGTATGATAGCAAAACCGAACTGTCTGCGTCAATGGAAGGATGAAAGAAAATTGGGGCCCCAACAAAAGAATAATAAAATTTTTGTATACGCAACACAAAAACTGTTTTCATTCTTTCAAGTTGTGTTATAATATTGCCATGCGTCCGCAAACTAAGGGAAGAACTGCGTAAAAATGCGTCAAAACAGGTGGAGAACATGGATCTTCTGAATCGGGTACAAAAGTTAATCGAAGAAAACCGGCTCCTGTGCAGGGGGGATGGCGTCATCGTCGGCTGCTCCGGCGGTCCGGATTCGCTGTGCCTTCTCCATCTTCTGCTGCGGCTGCGCGAGCCCATGGAGCTGCGGCTTCGGGTGGTCCATCTGGAACACGGGTTTCGCGGTCAGGCATCGGAGCAGGACGCCAGGTTCGTGGAGAGCTTCTGCGCGGAACACGAAATCGACTGCCGGATTTACCGGGAGGACGTGAAAGAAACCGCAAGGGAGACCGGAATCTCCTGGGAAACGGCGGGCCGGGAAGCGCGCTATCGCCGCTTTTTCCGGGAACGCGAACAGCTGGAATGGCAGATGGCCGCGGAGGAGCCGCAGAAGAAGCCCTGCGTCAGGATCGCCGTGGCTCACAATCGCAACGATCAGGCGGAAACCGTGCTGATGCACATTCTGCGGGGGACGGGGCTGGAGGGCCTGAAGGGCATGGAGCTGCACCGGGCCGACGGCGTCATCCGGCCGCTTTTGACTACGGATCGCGGTGAGATCGAAGCGTATTGCGCGGACATGGGGCTGACGCCTCGATACGATCACACCAACCGGGAGACGGACTGCACGCGAAACCGGATCCGGCTGGAGCTGCTCCCTTATATCAGAGAACATTTTAATGAAAACGTGGAAGAGGCACTGTGCCGTCTCGGCCGGATCGCGGCGGAAAGCCAGCAGGTCATCCGGGCGGAGGCGGAGAGGATCGCCCGGACATGCGCCGGTGACCGACGTCAGCTGGCCCGTCTGTCCGACGGGCTGCGCCATGCGGCAGTGCGTTTCCTTCTGAAAGAGAAAGGACTTTCCGCCGACGTTTCGTCGGTGCACCTGTATCAGATCGACCGTCTGCTGTCCGGTCCGGCGGCGTCCGGGCAGGTCGTCCTGCCCCGGGGCTACAGGGTGGCCGTGTCCTACGATACCGTCCGCTGGCTGGGGCCGGAGGAAACCGGCGCTGATGTCGCGGCAGAGCGGGACTCGGAAGAGAGGGATTGGAAGGAGTGGGAGCTTTCCCGCCACCTGACCGTCCGTGATACGGATTGGACGGAAGTGGGTTCTCCGGAACGGCTTCGGAGCTGGCCGCTCTGTCAGGCCTGTCTGGACGGCGATAAGATCCGTACTGTTGAGGAAGAACGGGGAGAAAAACTCTGTCTGCGTTTTCGGAAACCCGGCGATTTCATCCGGCCTTTGGGAAGCCGGGGACGGAAAAAGATGCAGGACTGGATGGTGGACCGGAAGATTCCGCGACAGGAGAGGGACGGGCTGCCGCTGCTGTGTATCGGAAGCGAAGTCGTCTGGATTCCGGGATACGGGATCAGCGAAAATTTTAAGTTAGAAAACAAATCTATGCACCTTATTTTTGTTGAATTTCACCAATAAATATGGTATAATATTCGGCATGTATCGAGGTGATACACAAAAACAATCCGGGGGAAACGGGAGTAAGAGAGTGAATTTAGGAGGACAGTTCATTGAACGACAACAACAAAAATAGAAACAATCGAGGACCGCAGAAGGGTCGCGCCATGCGCAACGTGATGGTCTACCTGACCATCATTCTGATGGTGGCAGGCATGGCGTATTTCTACAAGGGTGTTGAGCCTGTCCAGGAGATCCGCCAGGTGGATTTTTCCCGCTTCGTGGAAGAACTGGAAGGGAAGAACGTGACCCAGCTGCAGATGGACTACAATTCGCTGAACGTGGTCGGTGAAATGAAAGACGGAACGAAGATCAGCGCCTATGCGCCCAGCACCATGGAGCTGATGCTGATCAGTGAGCAGTACGCCTTCCCGCAGATGAAGGAAGGAACGCTGGAAATGAAAAGCGTCAAGCCCAGCTCCTGGGGATGGTTGCTGAACCTGCTGCCCACGCTGCTGATGATCGGCTTTATGGTCTTCTTCTGGATGTCCTTCATGGGCCAGGGAGGCGGCGGCGGAAAGGGCGTCATGAACTTCGGCAAGAGCCGCGCTCACATGGTTCGCGAGGAGGACATGAAACGGGTCACCTTTGACGACGTGGCCGGTCTGGACGAAGAAAAGGAAGAGTTATCCGAAATCGTGGATTTCTTAAAGAATCCGAAGAAATACGTGAAGCTGGGAGCCAGAATTCCCAAGGGCGTTCTTTTGGTAGGACCTCCGGGAACGGGTAAGACCTACCTGTCCAAGGCTGCCGCAGGAGAGGCGGGCGTTCCCTTCTTCTCCATCTCCGGTTCGGATTTCGTGGAAATGTTCGTAGGCGTCGGCGCATCCCGCGTCCGCGACCTGTTCGATCAGGCCAAGAAAAATGCGCCCTGCCTGGTGTTCATCGATGAAATCGATGCGGTAGGCCGCAGAAGAGGCGCCGGCATCGGCGGCGGAAACGACGAGCGCGAACAGACGCTGA
>JAGATO010000359.1 GCA_017621195.1 Bacillota bacterium
GGTAAAGGATTTGGGCAGAAGGAACTGTCCCCTGTAGTGTTCCTTCAGCGCCGCCACGGCTTTCTCCTTGCTGATCTGAAACGGGATGACGTAATCCGGCTTCAGCGCGCCGCGAAACTGCCCCGGTACGATGGTCGGATTTCCGCAGTAGGGGCAGCTGGTGGCCGCCGTGGTCTCTTCGCAGATCAGCTCCGCCCCGCAGGAGGGGCAGTTGTAGGTGACCAGCTTCTCGCCGCCCTCGCCCCAGTTCTCCGTCATTTTTGAAGTATCCCAGTCCGCATCCGCTCCGGCTTCCATCGCTTTGGCTTCCTCCTCGGCAAAGGCTTCCTGAGCCGCCCGTTCTCTCTCGGCGTACAGGGCTTCCACCTCTTCCGCCGTAAACACGCTCTCGCAGTAATCGCATTTCAGCTTTCCCAGCGTTTCATCGAAATGAAGCGGTCCCGTACAGTTGGGACATTTGTAATTTGTGATCTTCGTTCCCATGATGCTCTCCTTGATCCGCGTTCTATTTCACGTCGTTTCCATCGAAGGGATCGCCGCACTCCGGACAGAACTTCGGCGGATTTGCGGGATCCTCCGGCTCCCAGCCGCACTTGTCGCACTTGTACTGGGGAACGCCCGCCGGCTTCTTCGCGCCGCATTCGGTACAGAACTTTCCTTTATTGACCGCGCCGCAGCTGCAGGTCCAGCTGCCGGCAGGATTGGCCTTTGCTCCTGCCGCAGCGGCTGCGCCGGCGGAAGCCTGTGGCTGCTGATACTGGGGCTGCTGTCCCATCTGGAACAGATTCTGTGCGCTGGTTCCTCCGGCGTTGGCAGCCATGTTCATTCCCATGAACGCCATGGCAGGACCGGCGTTTTCGTTGGACGCCGCCGCCTTCATGGCCTCTGCCTGAGCGCCAACCAGATGAGCCGCCGCCATGTTGGGATTGCGGAAGGCCGCATTCCTCTGCAGTTCCTTAATCATGGCCTCGTCTTCGTCGCTGGCCTTGACGCTGGATACGCCAAAGGACACGATCTCCACGCCGCGCAGATCCCTCCACTTGGCCGACAGGACTTCGTTCAGTGCGTCCGCCAGCTCCATGGTGTGACCGGGCAGGGCGCTGTAGCGGATGCCCATGGCGCTTATCTTGGCAAAGGCCGGCTGCAGAGCCGTCATCAGCTCCGTCTTCAGCTGGCCGTCCAGCTGGTCTCTGGTGTAATCCGCCTGCACGTTTCCGCAGATGTTGGTATAGAACAGCATGGGGTTGGTGATCCGGTAGCTGTATTCACCGAAGCAGCGGATGGCGATATCGATGTCCAGGCCGACGTTCTGATCCACCACCCGGAAAGGAACCGGCGACGGCGTACCGTACTTGTTACCGATCAGTTCTTTCGTATTGAAGTAGTAGATCCGCTGGTCCTTGGGAGCTTCGCCGCCGAAGGTGAAGCGCTTTCCGATATTGCGGAACACCTCGCCGATGTTGTCCGCCAGTCTGCCGCCGTCGAAGATGGAAGGCTCCGTGGACTGATCGTAGGTGTATTCCCCCGGTTCGGCGCACAGGTCCACCACTTTTCCCTGCTCCACGATGATCATGCACTGGCCGTCGGCAACGGCGATGACAGAACCGTTGGTGATGATGTTTTCGTCTCCCTTGGTGTTGGAGGACCGCTTCGTGGCCTTTTTCTTTCCCTTGGTGACCAGAACATCCGCATCTATGGCTTCACAGTAAAAATACTCCTTCCACTGATCCGCCAGAATTCCTCCGGCAGCACCGGTGATCGCTTTGATTAATCCCATAGTCGTTCTCCTTTCGTCTATCCCCAAATGGATCTGCCTTCTGCAGATCTAACTGTGTTTTCTATGAATTCATTGTAAGAAATTCTCGGGTCTTTGTCAAATTCCCAGCAAAAAAGGACTGCTTTTTCCAGTCCTTTTCTTCTCCTATTTTTCGTCTTCTCTGGCCTTGGCGATCTTCTCCCGGATCCGACTCTGAGTCTCGTCGAAGAGCAGATCCCGATTGTGGCGGAAGTAGGCGTCGCAGCCGAAGTTCTCAACGAACCAGGACGTGTCGTAACCGGCGGTGATCTCCGTGACTAACATCACCAGCTCCTGGCTCTGATCGAAGGTCTCTTCCAGAAAGGCAAAGGCGTGATCGAACATGGCCGAACACTGCTCCGCCGCCTGACGGCGGGTTTCCACCTGGTCTCCGAACCACCCCTTCACCGTGGAAAAGGCCTCTTCGTCGGCAATGTCCTCGTCCACCAGACGGCTGCGGTAGCTCTGCAGCGCGGCGATTTCCTGCAGTGTCAGATCTCTGGTCTCCTTGTCCAGCTGTCCCGCATCTTTGGCGGTCTTCAGCGCCGACTGACGGCCCTCGATCAGCCGGTCCAACGCCTGGCCGGGGGCACTGTCTTCTTCCGTCACAGCGCGCTTGAAGGATTTCAGCGCCACGTGAAGTCCCGTGGTCAGAGCGTCCTCCATCCGCACGTTTCGAGACGCTTCCGACAGCCGGGAAAGCAGAAGTCCTATAACGGACAACGCTTCGTCGAAGGGTGCCGCCCGCAGCTCGGACACGGTGATCTGCTGGTACTGGCCCAGCAGGATGTCCTCCACGTGATACGTCCGGCGGTACTTGTAATACAGCTCCAGATAATTGGCGAAATCCTTGGCGATCCGGGGCAGCTGAATGTACTGGCCCACCACCTCCCGATCCGCCTTCAGGCCCAGCTTTTCGTAGGCGATCAAAAGCTCGCTCAGATCCTCCCA
>JAGATO010000360.1 GCA_017621195.1 Bacillota bacterium
AGTCCTTCATCTGTTCGATGGTCTGGAACCGGGTCTGTTCGTAGACACGGATAGGCAGTCTGTCTTCGGCTACCAGTTCTTTGAAGGCTTCCAGATTCATTCTCAGGTCGTTTTCCTGTACGATGTTGAAGTCATCGGTATGGCACTGAACGATGCCCTTGGCCAGAGCCTTCTGGCAGGCACCCTCCAGCATGTTCTTGATATCTTCCTTGGTATACTTCTGGAACACGTTCATCGCCACGTTGGAGCTGTTCTCGCGAACGTAACCGTTGGGCTTTCCGTCTTCGCCGAAGTCGATGGTCTCCTTGGTGGTAGCAGGATCTTCATCCCACAGTCCGGAGATCTGCAGAGCCTTGGTATTCAGGCAGGAAATGTGCCCACAGGCTCTCTGAATGTAGATAGGAACTTCTGTGGAGATCGCGTCCAGATCGTGACGATCCGGCATCTTTCTCGTATCGGACCAGTAATCCTGATTCCAACCCCAGCCCAGTACCCAGCGGCCGTCTTTCTTGGCCTGGGGAACGTCCGCCTTCATCAGTTCCACGATGTCGGCATAGCTGGTGGCCTTGCCCATGTCAATTCTCAGAGAAAAAACGCCGAAGTGCAGCAGATGCATATGGGTGTCGCAGAAGCCCGGCACCGCCAGTTTTCCGCCCAGATCTACCTTCTTGGCAGTCTCGTCAGCCAGCGCCAGAATTTCCTCATCGCTGCCGACTCTCAGGATAACGCCATCCTTTACCCAGATCGCGCTGACCTGCGGATAGGCATCGTCAAGGGTCTTGATCACGCCGTTATAAAAAATTGTGTTCATTTCGATTTCCTCCCTGTCACTCGCCAAATACTCCGAGTTATTTAGCAATTTTTCAGAAACATTCTACAATTTATTTTATCAAATTCCCGTTCCGCTATCAAGAACATTCTCCGCTTCGTGTTTTTAATATCTTTAATTGTTACTATAAATTATTCTGCTTTTTCAAACAGTTCAACGGCCTTTTCCAGCTGTCTGTCCTGAAGGGCGCCGTTCTCATCCACGTCATCCCAACTCAGTTCCACCACCACATTGGGTGTCATTCCCACCTTATGGATCACCTGGCCGGAAGGCGTATAGTATTGCATGGTAGTCATCTTCAGAGCCCCGCCGTTGATCAGCGCCTGGGTCGTCTGGATGATTCCCTTTCCATACGTCTGAGACCCTACCACCAGACCGCCGTCTTCCTTCACGCCGGCAGCCAGAATCTCCGCCGCGCTGGCCGTTCCGCCGTTGACCAGAAGAACGTAAGGCAGGTCCGTCTTTCCGTCTTCCGTCTTGTAGTAGGTCCGCTCTCCCTGGCGGTTTTCCGCGTAGACCACCGTTGCCGCATCCATCAGCTGGTCGGCCACCTCGATGGCGCTGTCCACAATTCCACCGCCGTTGTTCCGAATATCGATGATCACGCCGTCCACGCCGGCATTCTCCATCTTTTCCAGTTCTTTGGCGAAGTCCTTTCCCGTATTGGTCTCGAAGCTGGTAATCCTCAGATATCCGATATTTCCGTCCAGAGTTTTGGGATAGACCGTAGTGTCCGTCAGTTCTTCTCGCACCAGCTCATACGTGCGGAGATCGTCATCGCGAAGAATGGTCAGAGTCACCTTAGTTCCCTTTTCTCCGCGGATCAGCTCCGCCGCCTCCGACAGCTGGCTTCCGCTGTAGGTGACTCCGTCGACGCCCAGAATCCGGTCGCCGGTGCGAATCCCGGCCTTTGCCGCCGGAGAATTATCGGTCACCGACACCACTTCAATCTGATCCTCGTCGTTGGGCGACATGGTCACGCCCACGCCGCCGTAGCTGCCGGTCACCCGCTTTACCATGTCCTCCAGTTCCTCCGCCGTCAGGTATTCCGAATAGGGATCGCCCAGTCCGCTGATCAGTCCCTTGTAGATTCCGTCGGTCAGGGCCTGCTCATCCTCCACAGGCAGATAGTACTGTTCCTTGATCACCTGTTTCATAGCGTCCAGAAAGCCGTAGTTCTCCTTGAGATAGCCGTATTCCTCCGCCGCCTTCGCCGTCACGATCCGCCGACCCGTCAGCTGTAGATAACCGATCCCGGCTGCCGACGTGATTACCGCACCGCAGAGAATTCCTACCAAAATCAGCTTGATTGTTCGTTTCTTTCCCATGTCCCATCCTCTTCTTTACTGTATGTCCGCTACCTGAAACTGCAGGCGATCCGTACCGTTCCAGCTGTTGATTTCTCCGCAGCCCACCAGGCTGACGAAGGAATCCTCAAACAGAAAATCTCCCATGTCCTGAGCCTTCTGAAACAGAACGCATTCGAAGCTGGCCCCCTCATCGGTCTGCGCCCGAAATCGAACGTGCTGTTTCCGGTCGCCCATGTACGCAATGTCACTGATGCACACGTCGTTGACGGCCAGTATCGGTTTGGGGTTCTTCTGTCCGAAGGGATCCATCATCTGCATCTTCTCCACCAGTTCCAGAGTCATCTGTTCCCCGGTCACCACGGCATCGATCCTGATCTTGGGAATCAGCAGCTTCGGGTCCCGTTCCAGCATGGCGCCCACCTGGCGGTTCAGCGACTCCCGCAGCGCTCCCAGATTGTTTTCCGCCATGAGAAATCCGCAGGCACCCGCGTGACCGCCGAACCGTTCAAACAGCTGACCGCATCCGTTGAGCAGCTCGAACAGATTGATCCCCGGAATGCTTCGCCCCGTCCCCTTCAAAAACCCGTCTCCCGACGGTGTCACGATAATGGTGGGCCGCCCGGTGGCGTCCTTGATCTTTCCGGCCACGATGCCGGTGATCCCTTCGTGGGCGTCTCTGGCCTCGATGACGTGAAACAGATCCTCCTCCGCCGCGGTCTGTCCGCGCTGTTTTAGCAGTTCCATGCACCGAAGGTACGTTTCCTCCTGCACCTTCTTTCTCTGGCGATTGTTCTCGATCAAAGAATCCACCAGTTCCCGGACCTTCTGTCCCTCTTCCGGCGTAACCTCTCTGGCGGTCAGCAGCTCCACTCCGGTCTTTGCCGACATCATCCGTCCCGCCGCGTTCAGATGGGGTACGATGACGAAGGCAATCTGCTCCGCAGCGATCTGCCCCACCGTCAGCTTGACACCCTCCATCAGCCGCTTCAGTCCGGGCCGTTGGTTCCGGTTTATGATCCTCATCCCGTACTTGACCAGCGTCCGGTTTTCATCCTGCAGCGCCACGATGTCTCCCACCGTGCCGATGGCAACCAGATCCAATAGACTGTTGAGCATCGCCTTGTCGATGGCCGGCGTTCCGTCGGTCCGCTTCAGCGTCCTCTGCAGCGCCTGCACCAGCTTGAAAGCCACGCCGCAGCCGCACAGTTCCTTGAAGGGATAGCCGCAGTCCTCCTGCTTCGGATTCAGCAACAGGCAGTCCACCGTCCTGCGGCCGTTGGTGCTGTGGTGATCCGTTACGATCACGTCCACCCCCAGTTCTCTGGCCAGCCCCACTTCTTCGCAGGAAACGCTGCCGCAATCCACCGTGATGATCAGGTCCACCCCCTGTTTGTGAATCAGACGGATCGCTTCTTTGTTCAGCCCATAGCCTTCGTCGAATCGGGAGGGAATGTAGTAGATCAGGTTCCGGGTCAGCCGTCCGAACACCGTGAGCATCAGCGACGTTGCCGTCACTCCGTCGGCATCGTAATCGCCGTAGATGCAGATCTTCTCTCCTTTGCGAAGGGCTTCCACGATGCGGATGACTGCCGGCTTCATATTCTTCATCAAAAACGGATCGTGAGTCAGCTTCGGTGCATCGCTGAGGAATTCCACCATCTGCTCTCCGCTTTCGATTCCCCGGCGGCGCAGGATATCTGCGATGATCTGATCCGCATCCTTATATTCGCCGTAGGCATCTTCTTCCGGATAGATCCATTCTTTCATCATTTCCGTTTCATCCTCTCCTTTATAACAGAAAAGGGTCATCTCAAAGGACGATCGTCCTGACGTTTGAGATGACCCTCTGATCTGTCTTGTTCTACAAATAGTTTCTGGGATTCTGGTATTGACCGTTGACGCGCACCTCGAAATGGAGGTGGGGTCCCGTCACACGACCGGTAGCTCCGGAAACGGCAATCTGCTGTCCCCGCGTCACTTTATCTCCAGCCTTGACCAGCAACTTGCTGTTGTGGGCGTACAGCGTGACGATGCCGCCGCCGTGGTCTATCATGACCATATTTCCGTAGCTTCCGCTGTAGGCGGCCTTGATAACGGTACCATCGTTGGCCGCAACCACCTTACTTCCGCTGGGACAACCGATATCCATTCCGGAATGGAATTTGGCGTAACCCAAAACGGGGTGAATTCGATTTCCGTATTCGGAGGTGACCCTGGTATAACCGGGAGCCGGCCAGGCCATGATACCGCCGCTGTAGGTGGTTCCCGAGGACTGCAGGTTCTGAATCTCCCTGGTCAGGGCGTCTGCCTCCGCCTGGAATTCATCCAGCATAGCTGCCAGTTCTTTGTTATCCTTGTCCACCTCGGATTTTTTGGTGGAGATCACCTGCTGATCCGCTTCCATTTCATCCTGCTTTGCCTTGGCAGCCGCTTCCTGCTCCTTCAACTGGGCGTTCATAGTTTCCAGCTGCTTCTTCTGGCTCTCGATCTTATCATATGTAGCCTGCATGGTTTCCAGAACTTCCGTATCGCTGTCGTAGATCCGGGAAATCATGTCGATATTGCTGACCAGGGAAGAAAGATCGGAAGAACCCAGAAGCACTTCGATCATCCCCGTATTTCCGTTTTTATACATGGCGCGCAGACGCTGATTCATGTTCTCGTTCTGCTCCGTCATCTCCGTCTGAACCTGCTCCATTTCCGCTTGAGCCGTGCCGATCTGCGCCTTGGTAGCGGTGATGCTGCGCTGAATCTCGTCCAGCTCCGACTCTTTCGCCTGAATCTGGCGTTCCAGTGCTTCGATCTGCGATGCCAGAGATTTGGATTCTTTCTTTCCCGCATTCAGCTGACCCTGCACATCGTCGATCTTATTGTTCAACTCGTCCAGTTCATTCTGCTTACTGGTGTCCGTCGCAAAGCCGATCCCCGCCGTCCAGAATGCGATGACGAGAACGGCAACCAGCGCGTAACACAACGTTCGTCCCCCGTGTTTCACTTCATTTCCCCCTCAATCTTCTCCGTTTTTCTTACGTATCCAGGAAGCGCCGCATGGAAATGATGCTCCCTAATGCACCGATGCTGATGCCCAGCGGCAGAAAGATGCCGAACAGATGGGCCGTCAAAAATCCCGTCGGCACCAGCGATGTGGAAAACAGAAGCAGTGCTTTCTGTCCCACAAGCTCCGCTATCTTCGCATAGACTGCCATGACCAGTCCCACGGAGATCAGCGCCGAAAAGCAGCCGATCAGCATACCCTCTACCAGAAAGGGCCCGCGAATGAACCAGTTGGTGGCTCCCACGTATTTCATGATGCTGATTTCCTTTTCACGAGCCAGCACAGTCAGCTTTACCGTGTTGGAAACCACCACCACGGAAACGATGACCAGGAAAGTGATGATAGCCATGGCACCCTTTTGAATTCCGTCGGTGATCTTCAGAACCTGATCGATGAATTCCTGAGAATTCGGTACATCCTCCACTCCGGAAAAGGTCCGTGCCACCTCGATGATGGTGTTGGCCTTGGACAGGTCCGACAGCGTCACCTTGATGGAATTGGGGAGCGGATTCTCCGCCAGCGTGTCCAGCAGATAGGCCTGTTCACCCCAGCTGACCCTGAATTCAGTCATGGCCTCTTCCTTGGTGAAATACCAGGCGTCGCTGACGCCGTCCATGGATTTGAGGCTGGCGATCATCTCCTGAGCGCTCTCCTCCGTCGTCTCATCCAGCAGATAGATCTGGATCGTATCGAATTTATCCTTGGCGCTCTCCGTGGCCATCCCCACGTTGACCGCCAGTATGAAGAACAGTCCCAGAATCAGCAGCATAGCCGTAATGGAAAAGATGGAGGCAATGCTCATGGCCCTGTTTCGGAATACCTGTAAAAACGCCTGTTTGAAAGCGTACTTAATTGTTCTCATGAATCACGTACGCTCCTTCCGTTACATCTCCCACGATATGGCCCTTCTCAATGGTCACAACGCGTTTGTTCATCCTGTCCACGATATCCTTGGCGTGGGTCACCATGACGATGGTAGTCCCTCTGCGGTTGATCATCTCCAAAAGTTTCATGA
>JAGATO010000361.1 GCA_017621195.1 Bacillota bacterium
GCGAACGTTGGTGGCTGATACGGTCAGAGATTCGATGTTATATCCTCTGCGGCCGAACAGACTGGTTACTCTGGCCAGAACGCCCGGCTCGTTGTCAACTAAAATACTGACTACTTTCTTTTGTCTCGACATGGTCTTCCTCCCATCTTACGACATGATGATGTCATCCACGGTACCGCCGTTGGGGATCATCGGCAGAACCTTTTCATCCTTGGCCAGAGTACACTCGATCCAAACCGGGCCCTTTTCCTTCAGAGCCGCCTCCATGGCAGCCTTGAATTCCTCCGGATTAGTGGCGCGGAAGCCCTTGGCTCCAAAGGCCTCAGCCAGCTTGACAAAATCGGTCCTTCTGTGGGGATCCGTATGGGAGTAGCGCTTTTCGTAGAAGGCGGTCTGCCACTGGCGAACCATGCCCAGTACCTGGTTGTTCAGGATGACCGTGATGATGGGCAGCTGATAGCTGACAGCCGTGCAGCCCTCGTTCAGGTTCATGTGGAACGAACCGTCGCCGGTGATGTGAACGATGGGACGGTTGTCCTCCTTTTCACAGGCGTCGACGCCGTTCACCGCACAACAGGCGCCGATGGCAGCTCCGTAGCCGAAGCCCATGGTTCCCAGACCGCCGCTGGTGATGAAGCTGCGGGGATGAACATGGTGAAGGAACTTGGCAGCCCACATTTGGTGCTGACCCACATCGGTGACATAGACCGCATCCTCGCCGCAGGTCTCGCAGATGATGTTCATGATCTGATGGGGCTTCAGCTCCGTTTCGCTGTCCTGCGGATGGTAGTCGTGAGCCTTCCATCCTTCGATCTGTTCCATCCAGGCCGGATGGGTCTTCTCCTCTACCAGCGGAATCAGATCCAAAAGCACCTGCTTGATGTCTCCTACCAGATAGTAGTCCACCAGAACGTTCTTATTCATTTCGCTGACGTCGATATCGATCTGCGCGATGGTAGCCTTCTGTCCGAACTTGGCCGGATTCAGTGCAACCCGGTCGGAGAACCGGGCGCCGATGCAGATCAGCGCGTCGCACTGGCTCACCGCATGGTTGGAAGTTCTCGTTCCGTGCATACCGATCATTCCCAGGTTCATGGGATTGTCGTCGGACAAAAGCCCTGCGGCCATCATGGTGTAGGTGGCCGGAATTCCGGCTTTGTTTACCAGCTGGGCCAGCTCTTCCTGAGCCTCGCTGGAACCGACGCCGCCGCCGAAGTAGACCAGCGGCTTCTGAGCCTTGTTGATCAGGTTGGCGATCCGCCGCAGGGATTCCAGATCCTTCTGATACCGTTCGATCAGTTTGATGGGTTTGGCCGGCTCAAACTCGCACTTAGCCGCCGTCACATCCTTCGGAATATCGATGAGAACGGGGCCCTTGCGGCCGGTATTGGCGATGCGGAACGCTTCGCGCACCGTATCCGCCAGATCCTCCACCCGGGTCACCAGATAATTGTGTTTGGTGATGGGCGTGGTGATACCTGTGATATAAATTTCCTGGAACGCATCTCTTCCCAGCAGGCTGTTGGGCACATTTCCCGTAATAGCAACCATGGGGATGTTGTCCATATAAGCGGTGGCGATTCCGGTGACCAGATTGGTGGCTCCGGGACCGCTGGTGGCCAGAACGACGCCGGTCTTACCGGTGGCTCTGGCATAGCCGTCAGCCGCGTGAGACGCTCCCTGTTCGTGAGCGGTCAATACGTGTGTAATTCTGTCCCGATACTTGTACAGCGTATCATAGATGTTCAGCACGGCACCTCCGGGATAGCCGAAGATGGTATCTACACCCTGTTCGATCAGAACTTCTGTCAATATTTCAGAACCCGTCAATTTCATTTGTCCTATATCCTCCCGATCGTTACGTGGTCTTCTCACTAACACGATACCACCGTCAGAAGGACTTTTCTCCCGTGGTGGTATACTTCAACATTGTAACGGATGTATCGTCCACTGTAAAGGGTTTTCATGAATTTTTTACCCAAAAAGCGGAAATTTTTTTGTGTACATTATATAACTAATTTTCAGTTTGTTTGTATTCACAAACCAATTTCATCGGTTCATCCCCCGGATTCCGTCCCGTCAAATCGCTGAAACCACGGCATTTTCCGTATTTTTCAACGTTTTGTTTAATTTTCGCTCTATTTTTTATGAAATTCAAAAAACCTATTGACAACCGGCTTCGTTTTTCGTAAGATAAGACTAATTTCATGATGCGAAAGGCTATGAAGGGAAGCGATTACTGCTGAATCGTTGCAGAGAGTTATCGTCCGGTGAAAGATAACACATTCACTTTAATCTACTGATCCCAGAGCTGTCAGTTGAAAAGCGTACTTAGACTGGTAAGATATAAGGAACGCTCGTAGGCGCGACCGGGTTTCTCACCGTTAGAAACGAGACAGTGTTCGCGATCTTGGATCGCCGACGCAGAAAGAGTGGATATGGTTCTGCCATATCAACAAGAGTGGTACCACGGATGCTTTACCAGCCTTCGTCTCTTACGGGACGAAGGCTTTTTTTATCGGCATTCAAAACGATCGGTCGCCCGACGTACCGATCCGTTTGCCGCGGATCAGCCAACCAAATTCCGTACAGTTGTAATGAGAGAGTAAATTCGCGAAAACAAGGAGTGACTACAATGAAGAATTACGAAAAGTACAAGATCGGCTACTACATGCCTCCCGTCAACGAAATGCGCTGGGCCAAAAAGGACCACATCGACAAGGCTCCCATCTGGTGCAGCGTAGACCTTCGCGACGGTAATCAGGCGTTGATCGTTCCCATGAGCCTGGAAGAAAAGCTGGAATTCTTTCAGTTCCTCGTCAAGCTGGGCTTCAAGCAGATCGAAATCGGCTTCCCCGCCGCTTCCGAGACGGAATACGAATTCCTTCGCACGCTGATCGAAAAGGACATGATCCCCGACGACGTCGTTGTACAGGTTCTGACTCAGTCCAGAGAGCACATCATCAAGAAGACCTTCGAAGCGCTGAAGGGAATTAAAAAAGCCATCGTTCATCTGTACAACTCCACTTCCGTGGCTCAGAGAGAACAGGTCTTCCGCAAGAGCAAGGAAGAGATCATCGAAATCGCCGAATTCGGCGCCAACATGTTCAATAAGTACAAAGCGGCTCACCCCGAAACGGAATACACCTTCCAGTACTCTCCGGAGAGCTTCACCGGCACCGAGCCGGAATTCGCTCTGGAGATCTGCAACCGCGTCATCGACATCTGGAAGCCCACGGCTGACAACAAGGTGATCATCAACCTGCCCGCCACCGTTTCCATGTCCATGCCTCACGTATACGCCTCTCAGATCGAATACATGTGCGACAACCTCCACTGCCGCGAAAACGTCATCGTTTCCCTCCATCCCCACAACGACCGGGGAACCGGCGTTGCCGACGCTGAGATGGGACTGCTGGCCGGCGCGGACCGCATCGAAGGTACGCTGTTCGGAAACGGCGAACGGACCGGTAACGTGGACATCGTCACCCTGGCCATGAACATGTTCTCCCAGGGTGTAGATCCCCAGCTGGACTTCTCCGATATGCCTTCCGTAGTGGATCTGTATGAAAAGGTAACTCGCATGAAGGTAGGCTATCGTCAGCCCTACAGCGGCAAGCTGGTGTTCGCCGCTTTCTCCGGCTCCCACCAGGATGCCATCGCCAAGGGGATGCACTATCGCGAAGAGCGCGGTGAGATCACTTGGACCGTTCCCTATCTGCCCATCGATCCCGCCGACGTGGGCCGCGTCTACGAAACCGACGTGATCCGCATCAACAGTCAGTCCGGCAAGGGCGGCGTTGCCGCTTTGCTGGAACAGAACTTCGGCTACAAGCTGCCGGATCAGATGCGCGAAGAGGTGGGCTACCTGATGAAGCACATCTCCGACGAAGGTCACAAGGAGCTGTCTCCGGAGGAGGTTCACACCATCTTCGAGAAGGAATACGTCAACTTCTTCCAGCCCATCGACATCACCAAGGCGACCTTCAAGCAGGTCAACGGCATCTCCGCCAAGATTCAGGTCTGCATCGACGGAGACCACTTCGAATCCAACGCCAAGGGCAACGGTCGTCTGGATGCCGTCAGCAATGCGTTGAAGCAGTGTGACAATCTGGATTACAACATCATCACCTACACGGAACACGCCATGGAACACGGTTCCGACTCCAGAGCCTGCTCCTACGTGGCCATCGAAACGCCGGAAGGCAAGACCTTCTGGGGCGTCGGTATCCACCCGGATATCATCAGTTCCTCCATCAATGCGCTGGTCAGCGCCATCAACCGCATGAAGGCGGCGCAGAACTAATCAGCCTCACCAGTTGACGGTGCCGCTCAGGCAGCGGCACCCCATTCTATATATTAAGGAAAGGAAATACGATCATGGGTATGACAATGACACAAAAGATCCTGGCCGCTCACGCCGGTCTGGATTCGGTAAAAGCCGGACAGCTGATTCGCGCCAATCTGGACATGGTCCTGGGAAACGACATCACCTCTCCCGTAGCCATCAACGAGTTTGAGAAAGCCGGCTTCGACAAGGTATTCGACAAGTCCAAGATTTCTCTGGTCATGGACCACTTCATTCCCAACAAGGACATCAAGGCAGCTCAGCACTGCAAGCAGTGCCGCACCTTCGCCCGGAAGTTCGACATCGACAATTACTACGACGTAGGAAACATGGGCATCGAACACGCTCTGCTGCCGGAGCAGGGTCTGGTAGCCGCCGGTGAGTGCATCATCGGTGCCGACTCCCACACCTGCACCTACGGCGCGTTAGGCGCCTTTGCCACCGGCGTAGGCTCCACCGACATGGCTGCCGGTATGGCTACCGGTCAGGCCTGGTTTAAGGTTCCGGAAGCCATCAAGTTCAACGTCATCGGCGAACTGTCTGAAGACGTCAGCGGCAAGGACGTGATCCTCCACATCATCGGCATGATCGGCGTGGACGGCGCTCTGTACAAGTCCATGGAATTCTCCGGCTCCGGCCTGAAGAACCTGTCCATGGATGACCGCCTCTGCATCGCCAACATGGCCATCGAGGCCGGTGCCAAGAACGGTATCTTCGCCGTAGACGAGGTGACCACCGAATACATGAAGGGCCGCGTCGACCGCGAATACAAGGTCTACGAAGCCGATAAGGATGCGGAATACGCTCAGGTCATCGATCTGGATCTGTCCTCCATCAAATCCACCGTTTCCTTCCCTCACCTGCCGGAAAACACAAAGACCATCGATGAGGTGGGCGACGTGAAGATCGATCAGGTAGTCATCGGCAGCTGCACCAACGGTCGTCTGTCCGACATGGCCGTAGCCGCAAAGATCCTGAAGGGTAAGAAGGTTCACAGAGATGTGCGGGCCATCATCATCCCCGCCACCCAGTCCATCTACATGGAATGTCTGAAGCGCGGCTACATCGAAACCTTCATCGAAGCGGGCTGCGTGGTTTCCACTCCCACCTGCGGTCCCTGCCTGGGCGGTTACATGGGAATCCTGGCGGAAAACGAGCGCTGCGTCTCCACCACCAACCGCAACTTCGTAGGCCGCATGGGCCACATCACTTCGGAAATCTATCTGGCAAGCCCGGCGGTTGCCGCTGCATCCGCCATCACCGGCAAAATCAGCGGTCCCAAGGAGGTAAAATAGCATGAACGCAAAAGGTTACGTACATAAATACGGCGACAATGTAGACACCGATGTCATCATTCCCGCTCGCTATCTGAACACCGCCGACCACAAGGAGCTGGCGGCTCACTGCATGGAAGACATCGACACCGAATTCATCAAGAAGGTGAAGGACGGCGACATCATGGTAGGCGGCTGGAACTTCGGCTGCGGCTCTTCCAGAGAACACGCCCCCATCGCTCTGAAGGCGGCTGGCATCGACTGCGTCATCGCCAAGACCTTCGCTCGCATCTTCTACCGCAACGCCATCAACATCGGCCTGGCCATTCTGGAATGCGAAGAAGCTGCCGACGCCATCGAAGCCGGAGATACCGTCTCCATCAACTTCGATACCGGCGTGATCACCGATGAGACCAAGGGAACCACCTATCAGGCGGAGCCCTTCCCGGAATTCATCAAAGAGATCATCAACAAAAACGGTTTAATGAACTCCTTAAAATAACACAATCCATAAGGTGCAGAAGCCAGACTGACGGTCCGGCTTTTGCACTTTCCGAAGCAAAGCGAACGCTTCTACGAAGCGAAACGAACGATTTCAAGACGAAAAAGAAAGAGGACATCCTATGAATAAGACAATTACCATCATCAAGGGTGACGGCATCGGCCCGGAAATCGTCACCCAGGCCATGCGCGTTCTAGACGTGGTCGCTCAGCAGTACGGCCATACCTTCACCTATCAGGAGGTTGCCGCCGGCGGCAACGCCATCGATCAGTACGGCGTTCCCCTTCCGGAGGAAAGCCTGGCCAAGTGCCTGAACTGCGACAGCGTTCTCCTGGGTGCTGTCGGCGGCCCCAAGTGGGACAACGTGGAACCGGCTCGCCGTCCGGAAAAGGCCCTGCTGGGAATCCGGAAAGAAATGGGTCTGTACTCCAACCTGCGCCCGGCTAAGATTTTCCCTCAGCTGGCTGACGCTTCCCCGCTGAAGCCCTTCATCGTAGCCGAAGGCATCGACTTCATCATCGTCCGCGAGCTGATCGGCGGCATCTACTTCGGAAAGCGCCGCACGGAAGAGCTCGACGGACAGCTGGTTGCCAACGACGAGATGACCTACAGCGAAGGGGAAATCCGCCGCATCGCCAGGGTTGCCTTCAACACCGCAAGAAAGCGCAGCGGCCGCGTAATTTCCGTGGACAAGGCCAACGTTTTGGACACCTCCCGCCTGTGGAGAAAGGTAATGAACGAAGTGGCTGAGGAATATCCGGACGTAACGCTGGAGCACATGCTGGTGGACAACTGCGCCATGCAGATCGTCAAGAAGCCGTCCCAGTTCGACGTTGTGGTCACGGAAAATATGTTCGGTGACATCCTGTCCGATGAAGCCAGCATGATCACCGGTTCCATCGGCATGATCCCCTCCTCCAGTCTGGGCGACGGAACCCGCGGCCTGTACGAACCGATCCACGGCTCCGCTCCCGATATCGCCGGTCAGAATCTGGCCAACCCCATCGGAACGATCCTGGCCGCAGCCATGATGCTGAAGTATTCCTTCGACATGGACGAGGAAAGCGCCGCCATCGAAGCCGCTGTGGAAGCCACGCTGAACGACGGTTAC
The DNA here is from genome assembly GCA_017621195.1 of Bacillota bacterium. GTDB lineage: Bacteria > Bacillota > Clostridia > Peptostreptococcales > Anaerovoracaceae > RGIG446. The sequence goes on from JAGATO010000361.1 coordinate 7,236, forward strand.
CGCACCGGCGACTGCATGAGCGAAGGCATGATCCGCCTGGGCTGCGTGGAAATGGGCGACCAGATCATCGCACACCTGAAGAAGAGATAATCACAGATCATCCACACCGATCGCCGGGGCCAACGCACCCCGGCGATTTTCACGAAAAAGTTATTACGTTCTGAAATTCGTTGCTGTTCTTTCTGCGATTTTGGGGTATAATATAAAAAAGCGGAACATAAACGCAAGATCCGCAGCGCAAGATAAAGTGGAGGAATTACCCAATGGCTAAATTAATCAACTTAACTGAAGAAAATTTTGAAAACGAAGTGGTCTGCGATGTACCTGTCGTTGTGGACTTTTATGCCGATTGGTGCGAACCCTGCCAGGCCATGATGCCTACCGTTCATCATCTGGCGGAGGAGTACGACGGAAAAATTAAATTCTGCAAGGTAAACATTCAGGATCAGAGAAAGCTGGCCATCTCCAATCAGGTTATGACCATTCCTACCTTCCTGTTCTTAAAGGGCGGACGGCAGATCGATCGTCACACCGGCCCGCTGACCGACACGGAATTTGAAGAAAAGCTCAAGGCTCTGCTGTAATCAGCTGAGCCTTTTTTCGAAAGGAGGGACCGCACTACAAAATGACATCCAACACCATCACAATTCTCTACGCGGTGAATTTCCTCATTTCCTTTACCATCATTTTTCTGGAACGAAAGAACCCGTCCAAGACGCTGGCCTGGATCATGGTTCTGTTTCTGCTGCCCGGATTCGGGATTTTTTTGTATTTCATGCTGTCCCAGAACATCTCCCGCCAGAAGCTGTTCCGCCTCACCACCTTCGAAGAGGCCAACATCAGCAGTTCCCTCTTCCACCAGATGTCCGACATCAAGAATCGGCTCTTCTGCTTTGAGCGACCGGAAGCCGAAAAGTGGAGCGATATGATCCGGCTGAATCAGACCTATGGAAACGCCTACTTCACCCAAGATAACGCCCTGGAGATCTTCATCGACGGAAACGAAAAATTCCTCGCTCTCTTCGATGACATCCGCCACGCCCACCATTCCATCCACGTCATGTACTACATACTGAAGCCGGACGAAACGGGTCTGGCCCTAATGGATCTTCTGACCAAAAAAGCAAAAGAAGGCGTGGAAGTACGCCTTCTGGTAGACGCTCTGGGGGGACGTTCCCTGTCTCAGGAACACTTCACGCGGCTGAAAGAGGCCGGCGGTCAGGTGGCCATGTTCTTTCCGCCCAAATTCAAATGGATCAACCTGAAGCTGAACTACCGCAATCATCGCAAGATCGTGGTCATCGACAGCGAA
>JAGATO010000362.1 GCA_017621195.1 Bacillota bacterium
CCACAGAAATCCCCCAGTCCTCCGCCAGCTGACGCACCAGCGCTTTGGTGATTCCCAGTTCCGCCAGAGGGCTTTCGATTCCCAGTTCCTTCAGGGCCGCCAGACCAGGCCGCCAGCTGTGAAGGTCGTCCTCGTTGGTTCCTTCGGCGCAGTGAGCCGCACCGACCGAGGCTGCCAGCTCCTTCAGATGAACGAACAACGCCTTCTTGCAGAGGTAGCAGCGATTTCGCGGATTGCGGGAGATCCCGGCCTGTTCCAGCTCGTCCACCTCGATGATCCGATGGATCGCTCCCAGCTCCGCAGCCACCTTCTTCGCCTCTTCCAGATCGCCCATGCCGTGCAGCTTCGTGTGAAACGTCACTGCATAGACGCGTCGCCCTTCCTTCACAGCTGCTTTCACCGCTGCCGCCAGCAGTACGCTGCTGTCCACACCGCCGGAAAAGGCTACGCAGATATCTCCGTCCTTCGCCCATTGCTCCACGCGTTCTTCCAATAAAATCCCCGCTTCCGTTCGATTCATTGTTCTCTCTCCTTTCTCCATCGACGGGCCGCTTCCTGATATGCCTGGCCGAAGCCCACTCCCTGTTCTCTGCAGATCCGGCTGACCGAGCCGTATTCCGGGTATGCCACCTCTTCGTCGTCCCGGACGCAAACCTTGACATCCACCGGCCCCCATTCCGTGCTCACCATAGCCATCCTTCGGGGCAGCACCGTGCGCTCCACCGTTTTCCGACGGATCCCGATGGTGGTGGTGTGGCGGAAGATCAGCGCCTCCATGGCCGCTGCCTGATCTTCTCGACAGAGCACCTGCAGCATGTACGCCGGTCGATTCTTCTTCATGAAGATGGGCGTAAACCACGCGTCGGCAGCCCCCGCCTCCAGAAGCAGCTCCATGGTAAATCCCATGGCTTCGCCGGTGCAGTCGTCCATATTGGTCTCCAGCTGCACCATGACGTCGCGGTCGCCGTTTTCTCTCGGACCCGCGTTTTCCGCCGTCAGGATCATGGCTCGCAGAACGTTGGCGTTCCGAAACTCCTTCTTTCCCGCGCCGATGCCGATCTTCTCGATGCGGTACCGCTCCGGAAGATCCTGACCGCAGTGCAGTGCTGCGGCAATCGCTGCGCCGGTGGGCGTCACCATTTCCCCTTCGTTGTCAGTGAGAACCAGCTGCAGGTGGTGTGCCGCCGCGATGTTGGCCGTGGCCGGTACCGGCACAGGCATGATCCCGTGCTGGCACTTCACGTAGCCTCTTCCTTCCCGCAACGGCGATACGATGACCCTGTCCACGTTCAGCAGATCCACACAGACTGCCGTTCCCACGATGTCAACGATGGAATCCACCGCTCCCACCTCGTGGAAATGCACCTCTTCCACGGGACAGCCGTGAGCCTTTGCTTCCGCCTCCGCCACGATACCGAACATCCGCCGTGCCAGCTCTCTGGCCCGCTGAGGCGCATCCAGCCGATCGATGATGTGGAGGATGTCGTGAAGATTGCGATGCTCATGATGATGATCGTGGTCGTGATGATGACCGTGATCGTGCTCATGATCGTGATCGTGAGAATGGCCATGGTCCTCTAAATGCACATCGAAGTCGAAGGCGTCGATGCCGCACTTCTTCGTCCGTCCGAAGTGCAGGTGATATCCTTCCACTCCCAGGCTGTCCAGCGCCCGTTCCAGCGCTTCGCGATCCGCTCCCAGATCCAAAAGCGCTCCCACCGTCATGTCACCGCTAATCCCCGAATAGCATTCCAGATATAAGATTCGTTCTTCTCTCATACAGTTTCCTCCTGTCCGGCCGCACCCACGGCCAGCCGATTGATCTGCGCCGCCAGATACGCCGCGCCGTAGCCGTTATCGATATTCACCACCCTGACGCCGTTGGCGCAGGAATTCAACATGGTCAGCAGGGCCGACAGCCCGTGAAAGCTGGCGCCGTAGCCCACCGACGTGGGAACGGCGATGACCGGGTGCTCCACCAGGCCGCCGATGACCGTGGCCAGCGCACCCTCCATTCCGGCAACGGCGATGACGCAGTTTGCCGCGCGGATCTTCTCCCGCTGAGCCAACAGCCGATGCAGCCCGGCAACGCCCACATCGTAGATCCGTTCCACGCTGCAGCCGAGGAATTCTGCGGTCTGAGCCGCTTCCTCCGCCACGGGAATGTCCGCCGTTCCGGCGCTGCAGACGGCAACGCAGCCGGTCCTGGGCCGCATCTTGCGTTCCACCTTCAGAATCCGCGAAACGGAATCGTATTTCGCGTCGGCGATGGCTGCCTTTACCAGCTCGTACTGCTGCGCCGATGCCCGGGTTCCCAGCACCGCCCCGTTCTTTTCCAGAAGGCGGCAGTAGATCTCCACCAGAAACGCGTCCGCCTTTCCCTGGCAGAATACCGTCTCCGGAAAGCCGCAGCGGGCCTCCCGATGGTGATCCAGCTTGGCGTAACCCATATCCTCATAGGGCAGATCCCGTAGCAGGGCCTCCGCCTGCTTCGGGCTCACCGTTCCTTCCTTTACCTGCTGTAACAGCGTTCCAATATCCATCTCGTCCTCCTGTTTACATATCCCCGGCCTGTCCGTCCAGCGAAAGGATGCTGTCACAGACCCGTTCCAGCAGCGGGCGGGAATGGCTGACCACCAATAATCCCAGCTTCCTCTGCTCCACTTCGTTCAATAAAAACGTCCAGATCCGGCTCTGGGTGATCAGATCCAGCATAGCCGTCATCTCGTCGGCCAGAAGAAACCGGGTCCTCTCTCCCAATGCGCGGGCGATGCAGAACCTCTGCAGCTCTCCGCCCGACAGTTCCGCGGGATAGCGTTCCATCCACTCCTGACGGATTTCCAGTCCTTCCAGAATCCGAGGTGAAATGCCGTCCCCTTCTCGGATGACGTACTTCATCGTTCGCCGCGGATTGACGGCCTGTTCCGGATGCTGCCACAAAAGCTGGACGGGACAGTATCCCCCGCCGTCTTTCTCCCACGCCGAAAGGGGCCTTCCGTCCAGCAGGACCGCTCCGCCGCGGGGCCGTTCATATCCGGCCAAAAGCCGGCAAAGCGTGGTCTTTCCGTAGCCGCTGTCGGCCATCAGGCCCAGCCGCTGCCCGCTCTCCAGGCACAGGCTGATCCCGTCCAGAAGCTCCGGCCCGTCGCCGTAGCCGAAGCGAAGCTCCTTCCCTTCCAGAATCATCGACCTTCACCTCCGAAAAAATCGTTCTGCGGCAGCGCCCGGCTCAGCTGCCGGGCGTAGGGATGGCGCAGCCGTTGCCAATCGGCAAATTCCTCCGCTGCCGCTTCCTCCACCACGGTGCCGTCGTGCATGACCGCGATGCGGTGGCAAA
>JAGATO010000363.1 GCA_017621195.1 Bacillota bacterium
CTCTGGAAGAACTGGTCGGCGAAATCTACGATGAGAGCGACGAGCATGAAGAAGATGATCGCTGCGAAGATCATGAGCACCGCGAAGATGGGGAAAGGCCAGAGGAACATGGAACACCTGTAAAAGAAGGAGGTGCCGGCGCATGAAACAAGCACTGCCCTATATTTTCATCGTAATCTTAATCGCATTTTCCGCCTTCTTTTCCGGTTCCGAGATTGCATACGCATCCTTGAACGCCACCAGGCTGAAACACAAAGCCGGCAGCGGAAAATTCTTAGACAAGCTGACTTTACATATTTATGAGAGCTACGACGTGGTGCTGATCGCCATTCTGATCGGCAACAACCTGGTGAATATCGGTTCTTCCACCGTGGCTACCACCATCGCCATTTCCCTGTTAGGTGACCAGGGCGCATGGATCGCTACATTCATCATTACTGTACTGGTTTTAACTTTTGGCGAGATCACGCCAAAGATCATTGCCACCCGGACCGCGCCTTCCTTTGCCAAGGCAGTGTCCGTTCCTCTGACGATTTTGATCTGTGTGCTGCGGCCTCTGGTATGGCTGTTTGAAAAAGCACTGAACGCCATTTCCAGGCTGTGGACCGGTTTCAGCAGCGGCGAAGCCATCACAGAAGATGACCTGGAGACCATCATCGATACCGTAGAAGAAGAAGGCGTCGTAGATGAAGACCTGTGTGACATGCTGCAGAGTGCTCTGGATTTTGACGACGTGCTGGCATACGAGATCGTCACTCCCCGGGTGGACATGTACGCCATCGACATCGATGACCCGCTGGAAGAACAGAAAAAGGTTCTTTTAGAAAGCAATTACTCCCGTGTCCCTGTTTATAAGGACACCGTAGACAATATCATCGGCATCATCAACTTAAATCAGTGGCTCCTTCAGGCTGCCACCGGCAACACCTTCTCCATCGAAGAGGCCATGACGGAACCTCTTTTCGTACATCAGACCATGCCGATTCCTGATGTACTGGCACTGATGCAGAAGGAAAAGACCCATCTGGTAGTAGTCACCGACGAATACGGCGGCACCGAAGGGATCCTGACGCTGGAGGACATTCTGGAACAGCTGGTAGGCGAGATCTGGGACGAACAGGATGTGGTTGAGCCGGAACTGGAATGTCTGCAGACAGACATCTACCGGGTAGACGGCAGTATGCGTATCCTGGATCTGTTGGAAGAACTGGACGTAGACGACCGGGATTTCGACGAGGAGAATGCAACCGTCGGCGGCTGGGCCATCGACATGCTGGGAGATTACGCAGAAGTTGGAGACAGCTTCTCTTACCGTAATCTGACATTCACAGTCACAGAAATTGAGAATCTCCGGGTTCTGAAAATGATCGTGCAGGTTGCTGCCGAAGAAGACGAGGAAAAAGAATAGTTATGCTGCAAGTTACATTTATTCTAAACGACAAGACAATCACCGCCGAATACGAAGAACGGCAGACTCTCTTAAAATATCTGCGGAATGTGGAGTGCATGAAAGGCACCAAAGAAGCCTGCGGCACCGGTCACTGCGGTGCCTGCAGCGTCATCATAGACGGGGAACTGAAGCGTTCCTGTGTCACTCTGATGAGCACGCTGGAGGGAAGATCCGTGGAAACCATCGAGCATGTTGCCCAGGACGGCAAGCTGTCCATCATCCAGGAATCATTTCTGGATGCCGGAGCCGTTCAGTGCGGGTTCTGCACCCCCGGCATGATCATGGCATCCAAGGTCCTGCTGTCCAGAACACCTGACCCTACAGAAGAAGAAATCTGCGACGGTCTGAAAGACAACTACTGCCGCTGCACCGGCTATGTGAAGATCATAGAAGCCGTCAAGCTGGCTGCCGCCCGCATTCGGGGCCAACATGTCACATTGGAAGAGATCCGCACCCACGAAAAGACCTCCATTGTAGTCGGCAAGGACCAGACCGTTCCTGCGATCAAAGGCTCCTATGTAGGGAGATCCGTCTGGGATGTGGACGGTCCCGCCAAGGTCACCGGTTCCCTCAAGTACTGCGACGACTATGAGGCCGACGAATTCGGCGAAGATCAGATGCTGCACGGTGCCTTTGTCTGGGCCCCTGTGCCCCACGCCCGAATCCATCATGTGGATTACAGCCGTGTGGAAACAGCAGCAGGTGTGGCACGCATCATTACCTGGAAAGATGTTCCGGGACTCAATAAGATTGGCACCTGGACCCCTGAGCAGCCCATCTTCTGCCAGAATGAAGTGCGGTTTTTAGGTGATTTTATTGCTCTGGTGGTAGCTGACACCCCGGAACACGCCCGGTCCGCCGCCAAACTGGCCCAGATCGATTACGAAGAACTTCCCGGCCTTTATTCCATGGCAGAAGGCCACAAAGCAGAAAGCTATATTGTAAGTACCGGACATACCCTGGGTGATGTGGCAGCCGCCAGACAGGATCCCCAGCTGGTAAAGGTAAAAGTATCCAAGGAGATCCAGCCTCAGGACCATGTCTGCATGGAGCCGGTTTCCGCCATCGGTTACGGTCAGGGCGACAAAGTGACCGTCTACGCCTGTACCCAGGCACCCTTCGAAGTCCGCGCCATGCTGGCCAGGAATCTCAATCTGCCAGAAGAACAGATCCGTGTAGTTGCCACCCCTTTAGGCGGCGGTTTTGGCAAGAAATGCGACTCGTTCCTGGAGGCCCCGGCTGCCGTAGCCGGTTACGTATGCCAGAAACCGGTGAAGATCACTCTGACCCGACAGGAAGACCTGATAGAAACCACCAAACGCCACGGCTATCACACCGATTATGAAATCGGCTTTACCAAAGACGGCACATTCAAATACCTGGACAGTAAGATGTTCTCCGACGGCGGTCCCTATGAAGCGGAAAGCTACGGAACACTGATGACCGGCTGTCTGATGTCCGGCGGGCCTTATATCATCGAGAATGTAAACGTAGATGCACGCTGTATCCGCAGCAACAACCTGCAGGGCGGCGCTTTCCGCGGATACGGCATCAATCAGGCCGCCATCTCCATTGAGACAGCCATGGACATGATGGCAGAAAAGCTGGGCATTGACCCCTTTGAATTAAGACGCCGGAATGCCGTATATCCCGGCTCCTATTCCGTAGGCGGTGAACTGCTGGAAAACAGCATGGGCATGCACGATACCATCAATCTGTGCGAAAAGAGATTAAAAGAAGCGTTGAAAGAATATGACGGAAAATATCCGGACGGCACCAAAGTACTTGGCTGGGGCATGGCCTCCGCCTTCAAGAATTCCGGCGTAGGCAAAGGCATCTTCATCGATGACGGCGCCTGCAAATTAACGCTGCAGGCAGACGGCCGTCTGCAGATGATCGTATCCGGCACAGACATGGGACAGGGCTTCCGCACTGCCATGGTACAGATTGCAGCCGAAACCATGGATATGGACATGGCTAATATCGATATCATCATCGGCGATACCGATATCACGATTCCCACCGGAGAATCGGTTGCCGAGCGTCAGACTCTGTGCGATGGCCGGGCCGTCTA
>JAGATO010000364.1 GCA_017621195.1 Bacillota bacterium
AGACTTTCCGTTGGGATCGAAGTCAGCACCACCCTTGCCGCCGCCGATGGGCAGACCAGTCAGGGAGTTCTTGAAGATCTGTTCGAAGCCCAGGAACTTGATGATGCCGGGATATACGTTGGGTGCAAATCTCAGACCGCCCTTGTAAGGTCCGATAGCACTGTTGAACTGGTATCTGTAACCTCTGTTAACCTGAACCTTGCCGTTGTCGTCAACCCAGGATACACGGAAGCTGATTCCTCTTTCAGGTTCGATCAAACGTTCGATCAGACCTGCTTCAACGTATTCCGGATGTCTTTCCAGAACCGGTTCCAGAGAAGTCAGAACTTCTTCAACGGTCTGCAGAAATTCCGGTTCGCCGGGATTTCTCTTCTTTGCAATTTCGATATACTGGTCTACAATCTTGCCCATGTCTTTTCTCTCCTCTTGCATTGTTATTTATACATTCACTCGGAGGACCCCATGTCCTCGATTTCACTACTTTTAATTTATCACGCGGGAAAAACCACGTCAATACTTCCATAAAATATAAATTTATTAAAGTGAAATGGGGGTTTGCGAGAAAAAAACAAAGTGAAAAAGGGGTTTTGTATTAAATTATTTTGAGAAAAGCCCAAACCGGGTCATTTTTCAAAAAAGTTTTTCCATGGAAACTGCGTTGACGGCAAAAAAATTTCAAGGAAAAGCGAATGTATATAGAGAAAATGGAGAAGAAGTCGCAGAATCCCCGTAGTTTTAGCGGCGGAATTGTATACAAAAGATGGGAAAAATCAAAAGCGAAACTAAGCGAGCAGACGCGAACAAAAGAGAAAAAGTTCGATCAAACCGAAAGTATTCCTTCGGTTCGCTGCGCGAAAGTCATCGCGTGGAAACGGGAAATGTGATATAATAAGCCAAATGCAAATCAGGGGAACTGGTATCTGTCCCCCTTTAATGTAGACGGGGTGGAGTTTTCCACCAATGAAAAAGAGTGAGAATGGAGAAAGGAATCAAACCATGATTACAGGAAAGCAGAGAAGATATCTCAAAGGACTGGCCCATCATCTGGACCAGACGGTGTACGTCGGTAAAGCCGGAATCACCGAGAATATCATCAAAGAAATGGAAATCGGATTCGAAACCAGAGAACTGGTGAAGATCAAAATTCAGGAGGGCTGCGAGATGACGAAGGAAGAAGTGGCCGACGCCATCATCAAAGCCACCGGCTGTGAGTTCGTCCAGGCCATCGGTCGCAAGGTTACCCTGTACCGGCGCTCGAAAGAAAACCCGCAGATCGTCCTGCCGCGACGGTAAAGGTTGTCATACTGCGCTGAGGATCGTCTTACCGCGTACTGAAGAGCATCGATTCAAATCGCGGAAGCGCACCGCTTTGAAATAGGAAGGAGAGTATAAATATGAAGAGGATTTTTTACAACGGCATCGTGAGAACCGTGGATGAACGGCGGCCTGTGGCAGAAGCCGTGGCCGTACAGGATGGAATCATCATGGCGGTAGGATCCGACGATGACGTGGCAGCCTGGGCTGCCGGCGGACAGAGCCGGGCAACGGCGGGCAGCGCCGACGCCGCCTCCGATGTGGAGTGGATCGACCTGGAAGGAAAGCTGATGGTGCCGGGGTTTCACGACAGCCACCTGCACCTTCTCAGCTACGGACTGAGCTTGGAAAAGGTCAACCTGGGGCAGGCCAAATCCATCGACGATATCGTAACCGAAGGGCGTGCGTTTTTGAAGGCGCGGCTGGTGGAATTCGACGGCCCCCAGGGAGTTCCGGCGGGCTGGTGGCTCCAGGGCAGAGGCTGGAACAACGACTACTGGGAAGACAGCCGCTTTCCCAACCGCTACGATCTGGATCGGATTACCACCGAATATCCAGTGACCTATACCAGGGCCTGCGGCCACATCATCGTGGTCAACACCAAAGCTCTGGAGATCATGGGCGTGACGCGAGAGACGCCGCAGATCGCCGGAGGCCGTATCGATCTGGACGAGGACGGCGAGCCGTTGGGAATCTTTCGGGAAGCCGCCCGGGATCTGGTCTACAACGCCATTCCCCGGCTGTCCGTAGAGGATATCAAGCGGCTGCTGGTCAAAGGAGCAATCCCCATGGTGCGCTGCGGCATCACCGCCATCCAGAGCGACGACCTGGAAGCCGTGCCGGAAGCCGATTACCAGCGGGTCATCGACGCCATGACGCAGCTAGACAGCGAAGGAAAGCTGCCGCTGCGGGTTTTCGAACAGTGTCTCCTGCCGCCGGTTGCCCGATTCCGGGAATTCATTGCCAAGGGATACCGCACCGATAAACGGGGTTCCGGCGTGGAAGGAAACGGACGGTTCCGCATCGGTCCGCTGAAGCTGTTGGCCGATGGATCTCTGGGCGGGCGCACCGCCTTCTTATCCGGGCCTTACGCTGATGATCCTCAGACCTGCGGGATTCCCGTATTTACTCAGGAGGAGCTGGACGAGTTGGTGAAGGAGGCTCACGATCACGATATGATCATGGCAATACACTGCATCGGTGACGGAACCATGCGAATGGCCTTCGAATCCATCGAAAAGGCGCAGAAGGATAATCCCAAGCTCGACATGCGTCACGGCCTGGTTCACTGCCAGATCACCGACGAAGGACTGCTGAAGAAGTTCCGCGATCTGAATGTGGTGGCTCACGTGCAGCCCATCTTCATCGATTACGACATGCACATCGTCAGAGACCGGGTGGGCGAAGCCATGGAAAAGACCAGCTACAATTGGAAGACCATGCTGGATCTGGGCGTTCACGTGGCAGGCGGTTCCGACAGCCCGGTGGAGAGCTTCCATGTGCTGAACAATCTTTACTGTGCGGTAACCCGCCGCGGGCTGGACGGTCAGCCGGAGGAAGGCTGGCTTCCCGATCAGAAGATGAGTCTGGAAGAGGCGCTGTACATCTTTACCATGGGCGGTGCCTATGCGTCCTACGACGAACGGGTCAACGGTTCCATTACCGTGGGAAAACAGGCGGACTTTGCCGTCATCGACCGGAACATCTTCGATCTGGATCCGGAGGAAATCAAAAAAGCCGACGTAGTCATGACCGTCATCGACGGCGAAATCGCATATCGCAAATAGACGAAGAACGAGCTGCTTCCACGGCTTCAAAGAATCTCACATCACATTCCATGGGGTGTGAGATTTTTTCGTGTGCCCGCAGGGAAAAGGAACGCTGGCCCTGTCAACCGGTTCATCGGGAAACCATTTTCCTATTGACCAAGTAGGTAATTGAATGATAAGGTAATACTGATATTTGTGCACATAAGAGGACGTAAACGAAACAGACGCGCGATCGCGAGGAGGAATCGATGGAAATCTATGCGGATAACGCAGCCACTACGAAAATGAGCAGAGCGGCCATGGAGGCCATGCTTCCCTATATGGACCAGATCTACGGAAATCCGTCCAGCGTTCACGCCGCAGGTCGGAAGACTGCTGAGGCTGTGAGCCGCGCACGGCGGAGCATCGCTGCGCTTTTAGGATGCGAAGCGAGAGAACTGACCTTTACCTCCGGCGGCAGCGAATCGGACAATCAGGCCATTCGTTCCGCCGCTGCCATGGGAAAGAGAAGGGGAAAAACCCACATCATTTCCACGAAATTCGAACATCATGCCGTATTGAACACGCTGAAGCGTCTGGAAGAAGAGGGTTTTGACGTTACGCTGCTGGACGTTTCTCCGGAGGGCATCGTAGCTGCAGAGGATGTGGAACGGGCCATCCGTCCCGAAACCTGCCTGGTGACGGTCATGTACGCCAACAACGAAGTGGGTACCGTGCAGCCCATCGCCGAGATCGGGATACTCTGGAGATCAGATTTGACGAGCCGCAGAAAGCCGTGACCAGGGGGCAGGCATTGGTATTGTACGACGGAGACATAGTCGTGGGAGGAGGAACGATCTCGACGGTTTTTTGACGGAAGCTTTGATGAAAGCCTTGTCAATTACGGCGGAGGAAGGTATAATTTATTAGTTAGAAAAAGTGGGAACGGCGGCTTTGACCGAATCGTTCCAGAACATGCAGAACATGCGAAGAAAGTGAAGCATGTGGAACATGAAGGTGATTTACGAGACAAACGAAGGAAGGAGTGACACAGGAATGGAGAGCGGACCCAGTAGCAAAACGGACCGAAGAAACGACGACGATTTCATAAGAAGCTCCTGTTGTCACCGAGCCTGCGAGAGATAGAATTACGCTTTGTGTGCTTTGCGACGACGGGAAACTGACCGGGAAGGAGCAAAGCCAATGGACAATGAAACTGCTGTAGAAAGCGTCACAGTGACGGAGCGTATGGATACGCTGATCGAAGATATTCTGAAGCTTCTGGAAGAGAAGAAATACATGGCGGCGCGTCAGCTGCTGCTGGAAAACAACGCGGTGGACATCGCGGAGGTTCTGGAAGAGATCATGGACGAAATGGATGTGGACCGGGCGGTCATCATGTTCCGTACCCTGCCCAAGGACATTTCCGCCGAGGTGTTCTCCTACATGAACGCCGATGACCAGGTGGACATCATCACCGCCATCACCGACAGTGAAATCAGCTACATCATGGATGAGCTGGCCTTCGACGATATGATCGACGTTCTGGAAGAGCTGCCGGCCAATCTGGTGGACAAGATTCTGAACCAGACGCCGAAGGCAGAGCGGGATCTGATCAACACCTTTTTGAACTATCCCGAAAACTGTGCCGGAAGCCTGATGACCATCGACTACGTGGAGCTGTCCAAGGACATGACCGTAGCTCAGGCTATGGCTCACATTAAGGAGGTAGGCATCGATTCCGAAACGGTGTATACCTGCTACGTGAAGGACGCGGGGCGAAAGCTTCTGGGTATCGTCTCTCTGCGGGCCCTGGTGGTGGCTCCCGACGATGCGAAAGTCGAAGAATACATGCATGAAGACATTCAGGTGGTCAACGTGTACGACGACCAGGAGGAGGTCTCCAACCTGTTCAAGCGGTACGGCTTCCTGGCCATCCCCGTCGTGGATAACGAGTATCGAATCGTCGGCATCATCACCGTGGACGATATTCTGGACGTCGTGGAAGAAGAAACGACGGAGGACATCGAGCGTATGGCCGGTGTATTGGACTTCGAAGATCACGATACCGAATACCTGGATCAGAGCGTATGGCGTCACGTGAAGAGCCGCCTTCCCTGGCTGTTCTTCCTGATGTGTTCCTACGTGATCACCGGTGGGATCATCGCCGGATTTGAAGAAGCCCTGTCCAAGGTCATCTGTCTGGTATCCTACATGCCCATGCTGATGGGTACCGGAGGAAACTGCGGATCCCAGTCGGCCACCCTGATCATCCGTGGCATGTCGCTGGATGAGATCGAGCCGGGAGACTGGCTGCGTGTGCTGTGGAAGGAACTTCGCATCAGCGCCATGATCGGAATCCTGCTGAGCGTATTGAATTTCGCCCGCATCTGCATCATGGACGGCGAGAGCCCCATGGTTGCCCTGGCGGTCAGCGCTTCCATGCTGGTCATCGTCATCGCCGCCAAATGCATCGGCGGTCTGTTGCCCATGGCGGCCAAGAAGCTGGGCATCGACCCGGCCCTGATGGCCAGCCCCATGATCGCGTCCCTGACCGACATGGTATCCACCATAACCTACTTCACCATGGCTACGGCGATTTTGGGAATTTAAAAAGAAAACGGAAGATAATGGAAGATTTCTGCTGCTCAGGCGGCGGAAATCTTCGTCTATTATGAAAAAACGATGGAAGAAATGAGAAAAACAGGTTTAATCGATGCCGCTTATGTCAAGACTTACCTACAGAAGCGGGACAGACAGCTACATAAAGGAAGCTGCGGAAAGGTGCTGGTGGTTGCCGGAAGCCTGGGCATGGCCGGAGCGGCGGTGCTCTGTGCCAGAGGCGCTCTGCGTACGGGAGCGGGACTGGTTCAGGTATCCGTGCCTCAGGAGCTGTATCCGGTGATCCACGCAGGCGTGGTGGAGGCCACCTGCGTGTCCCGCAGGGCGGATGATCTGGACCTGGACGGGTATCAGGCCATCGCAATTGGCCCGGGATTGGGGGTAAGGGGCAAACACGGAACACTGATCGAAAGAATAATGACGGAGTACGGCGGTACGGTGGTGGCCGATGCGGACGCGCTGAACGAGCTGTCCCGGGACGAAAGAATGATGGCGATAACAAGCGCTTCCCGGCGCAGCTGTCGGCTCATCGTTACGCCCCATCCCGGCGAAGCCGGGCGGCTGCTGGGCTGCAGCGCAAAAGAGATCAATGGTTGCCGCGAAGACAGCGCCCGTCGGCTGGCGGTAAAACTGAACGCCGTGGCGGTGCTCAAGGGCCCGGCCACCGTTGTAGCAACTCCTTCCGGAGAATCATATACTAACTCGACAGGAAATCCCGGCATGGCCACCGGCGGCAGCGGTGACGTGCTCACCGGAGTCATCGCGGCTCTGGCAGGACAGGGCCTGGAGGCCCTGCCCGCGGCCTGCTGCGGCGTGTATCTTCACGGTCTGGCCGGCGATCTGGGCACGGGATTCTGGGGAGAGTACGGCCTCATGGCTTCGGACATCGCCGACAGCCTGGCTCTGGCGCTGAAACAAACGGTGGAGACGGAGGCTTCTCCGGTGGAAAATATAGGCGTTTGACAGGATACGACACTCTATATATAATTTTGTATATATAATCATATATGCTGATGCATATGGTTGGTAGAAGACACAGCAGAAACGGGGTGTAATCATGTCGGAAATGAAAAAGATCATCCTGAACCTTCCGGAGGAGCTTCTGGAACGGGTGGATGAACAGTTGAAATATGCAGAAATCAGTCGAAGTGAATGGATCCGCAGAGCCATCGTACTGGGCCTGGAACAGTCCAAAAAGGACCGCCTTCGGGCCAGCATGGAGCGGGGCTATCGGGAAATGGGGCTTCTGAACCTCCAACTGGCGGAGGAAGCTCTGGAAGCGGGCACTTCGGATTTCCAAAGATATGAAAAGATATTATTGGAGAGTGAATGACTTGGTAGTGAAAAAAGGAGATATCTTTTTTGCAGATCTGAGTCCGGTCATCGGTTCGGAGCAGGGCGGCGTTCGACCTGTGGTGGTGATCCAAAACGACGTGGGGAACAAATACAGTCCCACGGTCATCGTGGCGGCCATCACCTCCCAGATCAACAAGGCGAAGCTTCCCACTCACGTGGAGATCCGGGCGGGTGAACACGGTTTGAATAAAGATTCTGTCGTCCTGCTGGAACAGCTGCGCACGGTGGATAAGCGCCGCCTGAAGGAGCGCATCGGACGGATGGACGCAGACGCTATGGAGAAAGTCAACGAAGCACTGGTGATCAGCTTGGGGATCATCGATTTTTGAGAGGAGACACAGAAGATGAAAAAGAGCAGAATTTGTATGATCGCAGTTTTCGCAGCGCTGATCCTGACCGTCACCCTGGCGGTGGCCTTCGGCGCGGGAACCCCCGGATCGGAGGATGATCCCGTGGTGACGAAGAGCTACGTGGACAGCGCCATTGAAGCGCTGAAGCAGAGCCTGGGCGGAAGCCAGGAAACACCGGCATCCAACAGCTGGGCAGTGGTCTGCGTTCCGAAAAATACCAGCGTGGTGGGAGAGACCGGAACCCAGATGATCCTGCGCAGCGGAAGCGCTACGGCCATCGACAACGGGGCCAACGGCATCTCCGACCTGACGGGCGGAGCTGACCTGCGCATGGGGACGGCCATTACGAAGAACCATCTGCTGCTGATCCCCGGCAGCGACGGCAGAGGAATCAGGACCGTGGGCGAGTGCTGGGTCATGATCAACGGAGGCTATACGCTGCAGTAGCGGCTTAGCATCATAGATGAGCGGAAGCGGACGGCGGCGGAGCTTCGCCGTCGTTTGCCAAAGAGAAGAATTTTTTTGAAAGGGAAAAGGGAATGAAGAAACGAAACATGAAAAAGCGGTCCACCGCCGCACTTCTGTCGGCGGTCATGGTCCTGGGTCCCATGTTCTCCTATGCGGCCACCTTCGGAACGCAGCTGGAACAGAAGAACCTGAACATGACAGAAACCATCCGCCTGACCAGCGAAAGCTGGTACAGCTCGTACCTGAACGACGAGATCGCGGAAAACTACGTTACATATGAGCCGGGCGGCGACGTCTACCCGGTGGTGGCCTACGGAAATGATATCTACGGGGCCGCCGGATTTAAGACCGTGGTGGGCTACGCTCAGGCAGCCGGGCAGAACGTGATCGCCGCCATCAACGGCGACTACTTCACCATGGCCAACGGCGTTGCCACAGGCATGGTCATAAAGGAAGGAATTCTGCGCACCTCGGAGAGCAGCGCCTACAATACCGTGGGCTTCTACGAGGACGGAACCGCCATCATCGGGCGATCCGGCCTGCAGGTGAAGGCTCATTACACTCAGCCGGAGACGGGAGAGGTGATCAGCAACGGAATGCACCTGAACAAGGCCCTGACCCTGGCATCCGGCATCGTTTTATACACGCAGGATTACAACAGCACTACGAAGGCCACCATCCCTTCCTATAACGTTCGCCTGCGCATTACCGAGGGTGAGCCGCGGCTCAACACCATCATGCGAACGGAAGTGGTTGGCGTGGAAGAAGCCACCGGAGCCGTTGCGCTGAACGCCGGGGAAATGGTGATTTCCATGGCGGCCAACACCGAATACGTCAACACGCTGGCACAGCTGAAATCCCTGCAGGTGGGACAGGAGGTAGACATCACCTTTGACGCCGATGAAGCGTGGACCGACGTGGTCTATGCCGTTGGCGGCGGCGAGAAGCTGCTGACCGACGGTCAGAACGTGGCTCCTACGGAGAATACCACCAGAGCGCCCCGGACGGCCATCGGCATCAAATCCGACGGTACGGTGATCTTCTACACGGTGGACGGCCGTCAGTCGGGCTACAGCAAAGGAACGTATCTGACGGAGCTGGCGGGACGGCTTCGGGAGCTGGGCTGCGTGGAGGCTGTCAACATGGACGGCGGCGGTTCCACCGCCATGCTGGCTCTCTATCCCGGTGACGCCAACACCTCCACCGTCAACAAGCCCAGCGAAGGTGCACTGCGGGCCTGCGGCAACTACATCCTTCTGGTGAGCACTACCCGAAGCAACGGCTCGGCGGAATACTTACATTTATATCCCTACAGCGTCACCATGCTGGCGGGAGCAAAACAGGAATTCACAGTGAAGGCCACCGACCGGGGACATTACGGAACGACGGTTCCCGACGATCTGTACTTCGATGCGGAAAGCCGTACTCTGGGCCGGTTCGGCGTGGAAGATGACGGCGACAACGTGTTCACCGCCGGAAGCAGCGCTGCCTCCGGACTGGTGGAGGTATCCGGCGACGGGGCCTCCGGAACGGCGGAGGTTACGGTGGTGGACAGCCCCTCCTCCGTTCAGTTGATCGGAGCGTCCGGCGCAGCTTTGAGTGAAGCCATTGCCATAGGAGCGGGCGAGACCTACGACTTCGGAGCAAAGGCCATCTACAACAGAAAAACCATCGTCTCTCAGGACGATTGCTATACGTGGACGGTGAGCGGAAGCATCGGTACCATCGACGAAAACGGTCTGTTTACCGCTGCCGCAAACGCCCAGAGTAGCGGAACGATCACCGCTTCCGTCGGCGGCGTCAGCGCTTCCGTCACGGTGAATGTGGCGGGACGCGGCGTTTGCGTGGAGGATTTTGAAGGCAGTAGCTCTATCGTCGGTAGCGGCGACTTCGTCACCTATGCCAACGAACAGCTGGCCTACGTTCATAACGGAATGAAATCCCTGGCCATGACGTACCAGTTCGACGATATGACAGATCTGGCTTCGGCGCCCGTTAAGGCGCAGTTTGCCAGCGCTCCCGGTGCGGCCACCTTCTGGATGTACGGCGATACCTCCGGAAACGAGATTTCCCTGACGGTAGATACCGAAAGCGGTTCGCAGACCATCAGCGGTGGAGTCATCGATTTCAGCGGATGGAAGCAGATCCGCATCGAACTGCCTGCGGAAACGAAGCGGCTGGTCAGCCTGGATCTGACCAAAAGAGGAACGGCCAGCGGTACGCTGTATCTGGATCACCTGATGGTGACCTACGGAAACTACCTGGACAATACGCCGCCTGCGGTTTCCATCTCCGTCAGTGGAAGCACCATGACGGCCCACATCACCGATAACATGGATACCACCATTTCCGCGGACGATATCTCCGTTAAGCTGGACGGAAAGGATGTGGCCTTCACCTACGACGGCGTCAGCGTCAAGGCTTCGCTGAATGTCAGCGACAAGAAGACCCATCGGGTTTCGGTGACCGTCACCGATGTCAGCGGCAACATCAGCCGGGCGGCGAAGACCATCGACGCCGTGGCTACGGAGACGGCGGAGGACGGTACGGTTCTGGCTACGGGTGACGGCCAGCCCTTTGCCGATACGGCAGGGCACTGGTCTAACGTGTTTGACACTTATCTGTATCATCAGGGCATCGCCAGCGGAAGCCAGAAAGGCAACCTGATGTACTACCAGCCCAACAACAACATCACCCGCATGGAATTCGCCATCATCATCGCCAAGTGGTTGAAGCTGGATCTGGATCAGTACAGCAATGTGGCTCTGAACTTCGCCGATGCGTCGCAGATCCCTGCCTGGGCGACTCCTTACATCAAGGCGGCCTACGGCAGCGGAATGATGAGCGGAAGCTTGACCAACGGAAAGCTGTATTTCAACCCGCTGAAGAACGTGACGCGACAGGAGGCCATGACCGTCATCGGAAAGACCCAGGCCAGAGGTTTCGCGGAAGCGGAGATGAACTTTGCGGACAGCGATCAGGTAGCGGCGTGGGCTCTGCCCTACATCAAGCCGCTGGTTGCCCAGGGTGTGATCTCCGGCTCCAACGGATACCTGAATCCCTCGGCCTATCTGACCAGAGGCCAGGTAGCCAGCATCATCTTTGGATTGAATTGAGTTTAGTTGAAGTAACATAGAGGATACGCGATGAACATCATGCTTCTAGTTGCCGGCGGAGATATCGGCGGAGGAAAAACCCACATACTGTCGCTGGCCAAACGGCTGTCCACCACCAACGACGTGGTGGTGTTCAGCTTTCGCAGCGGCGTTCTCACCGACGAAGCCCAAGAGATGGGGCTGAACGTCATCATCTCCCAGAACGGCTGGCGGGCAGGGAAGGACATCCGGAACCTGCTGACGGCCATCGATGAATTCCGGCCCGACGTAGTTCACTGCCACGGCGCCAAGGCCAACATGTTCGGCGCGCTGTTAAAGCTGTATCGGGATGTGCCGGTGGTCACCACGGTCCATTCCGATCCGAAGCTGGACTATATGGGAGCGCCTCACAAGCAGTACACCTACGGCCTGATCAACGAACTGGCACTGAAGTGCATGGACTTTTACATGGCTGTGGCGGATCGCATGGAGCTGACGCTGATTCAGCGGGGCATGGATCCCCAGAGCATTTTCACCATCTATAACGGTCTGGATTTCTCCGACGCGAAAACGGAGCCGCGGCCTCCCAAACCGGAGGGCGATCTGGTGGTGGGCATCGCTGCCCGCCTGACGCCGGTGAAGGACATCGGGACGTTGGTGAGAGCCTTCGCCAAGGCATATCAAAGAAACCCGCGGCTGTTTCTCTCCATCGCCGGAAACGGCGAGGACGAAGCCATGCTGCGCCAGTTGGCAAAAGACCTGGGAGTGGAGCACCGAGTCCGCTTCGAAGGCTGGATCGGAAACATTCGGGAATACTTCTCCGGGGTGGACATCAACGTGCTGTCCTCCGTGTCGGAGACCTTTCCCTATTCGCTTCTGGAGGGAGCTTACGAGCACTGTCCCGCCATCGCCAGCCGGGTGGGAGGAATCCCCACGCTGATTCAGCACGGAGAGACGGGCTTTCTGTTTGAGCCCGGCGACGTAGACAGCTTCGCGGAATACATCTATCAGCTGTCGGTGGACGAAGAGCTTCGTCGGACCCTGGCGGAAAATCTGTTCCGGAAGGCGAAGACGGAATTCTCTCTGGATCGGATGAAGGAGATGCAGGAAGAGGCCTATCGTACCATCCTGCGCCGCCGTCAATACAGGGGAAAGCGACGCGGTGCCGTCCTGTGCGGCGCCTACGGCCGGGGCAACGCCGGAGACGAGGCCATTCTGAAGGGAATTTTAAACCAGCTGAGCGAGATCGATCCGGATATGAGCTTCTGGGTCATGTCCCGTAAACCGGAGGAGACAAGGGTGACGCACAAGGTCAATTCCCTGTACCTGTTCAACGTGTTCGCCTTTCTTCGGAGGCTGCGTCAGTCCCGCCTGTTCGTCAACGGCGGAGGAAGTCTGATGCAGGACGTGACGTCCTCCCGCTCCCTGTTGTTCTACTTGTTTACGCTGGAGGCGGCCAAGTTCTGCGGCTGCAGGATCATCATGTACGGCTGCGGCATCGGCCCCATTACGAAGGAGTCCAACAAGAAGATCGCGGCCCGTGTACTGAACAGTACGCCCGACACCATTACGCTGCGGGACAGCGTTTCCAAGGAACTGCTGGATGAGATGGGCGTGGACAAGCCGCAGATCGCTCTGGCGGCCGACCCCACGGTGAATTTGGGCACGGCCAATCCGGTCCGCGTGAACAACGCCTTTGCCGAGGAAGGGATTCCCGGCGAGATCGCCAAGATCGGATTCTGTCTGCGCAGCTGGAAAAAGCCTCTGAACGAGGAAGCGATCATCGCGACGGCGGAATACGCCTATCACCGGTACGGACTGACGCCGGTGTTTCTGCCCATCGAGATCCCCAGCGACGTGGTGGTGGGACAGCGGATCTGCCGGAAGCTCTCCGTTCCCGGATACGCCTGTGAGAACGTTCATCCGGTGGAAGAACTGATCGGCATGCTGGGCTCCATGAAGATGGTGGTGGGGATGAGACTCCACTCCCTGATCTTTGCCACGGCAGGCGGGGCTCCGGTCATCGGCATCTCCTACGACGTGAAGGTGGATAGCTTCATCAAGGACATCGGTTCCGACTGCTGCATCGCCCTACAGAGCCTGACGGAGGAGCAGCTGCGAAGCCGGATCGACCAGATCATGGCCCAGGACGAGCGACATGCGGAAGAGGTGCAGATGCGCTTGAAGCGCATGGAAACCATCAACAAAGAGGCGGCAAGAGTGCTGCTGGCGGAAGGAGGAATGTAAATGCGACAGGTCGTCTGCATATCTACAACCAATTATTACCCCATTCCCACGCGAAAGCAGAACGTGATGAACCGGCTTTCCGATGCGGAGATCATCTACATCGATCCGCCGGTGACCTGGATTGCGCCGCTGAAGGATAAGAATACGAAGGAACGGCTGTCCAAGTGGAAGCAGCCGGGAGAAAGGGTGAAGGACAACGTGACGGTGTACGCTGCACCGCCGGTTTTGCCCTTCTTCAATAAATACCGCTGGATCAACCGGATCAACCAGAAGCGTCAGGCCCGGTTCATCCGTCAGAAGATGAAGGAACACGGCTTCGATCATCCCTACATCTGGTGTTATTCACCTGCGTCCTGCGATTGCGTGGATCTGTTGGAAAAGCAGGGGCTGATCTACGACTGCGTGGACCGTCACTCGGCGTACAAGGGAATGATTACGCCGGAAGTGGTGGACCGGATGGAAGAGGACCTGGCAAAGAAGGCGGACATGGTGTTCTGCACGGCGGAGGGACTGCGGGAAACGCTGGAGCAGTACAACGACAACGTGGCCATGATCCCCAACGGCGCTGCCTATGAGATCTTTTCTCAGGTGGCCGACGGCGAAGAAAAGCCGGTGGATCCGGAAAAGCCGGTGTTCGGCTTCGTGGGGATGCTGCAGGAATGCATCGACTACGACTGCATTGAGGCCCTGGCGAAGAAGTATCCGCAAGGCGAGATCCGGCTCATCGGTCGGACGCTGCCGGGAGTGGATCTGAGACATCTGCAGCAGTATTCCAACATTAAATTCTGTGGGCTGGTTCCTCAGAAGGAGCTGCCGGAGCTGATCCGTCAGTTCGATGTCTGTCTCAACGTGTTTAAAGAGGGACGGTTGTCCAAGGACGTGAGCCCCTTGAAATTTTATGAATATCTGGCCACGGGAAAGCCGGTGGTCAGCACCAGAGAACCGCTGCAGGTGGCGGATTTTGCCGACGTGGTTCACGTGGCCTCGGGCTTGGAGGACTTCCTTTCGAAGTGCGAGGACGCGCTTCACGAAGAGGAGCCTCAGAAGAGCTGGGCTGCGGAGAAGCGCATGGAATACGGCCGTCGATGCTCCTGGGATGAGCGAGTCAGACAGATGGAAGCCATCCTGAAAGAAAAAGGTATATTTAAGTAGTAGAAAGGGATCTAACAATGAAATTGATCAATGAAAAAGGAAAGCTGTTTGGGATCATCAACGTGGTCGATCTGATCATCGTCATCATGATCATCGCCATGGTCGGCGCCGTTGCTACCAAGGTTCTGGGAAGCAAAGTACAGTCCGCGGTAGCTCCCCAGGTGGAATGCACCATGGAGGTCTGCATCATCGGTACGGCACCCCGACTCCTGAAGGAGATCGAACGTCAGGATCTGGTGGGAGAGCGTCTCGTTTCGGGAAATGAGTACATGAGCGCTTATATCGAGGACGTGTGGTTTGAGGATTACGTAACCCAGGCGGTTCGTGACGACGGCATCATCGTCAACGCGGTAGACCCGTCCAAGAAGGACGTCATCGTGAAGATCAAGTGCCAGGTGGCCAAGGGTACGGCCAGTCCCAAGATCGGCAGCCAGGAGCTGCGGGCCGGACGGACCTACATCGTCAAGACCCAGACCTTTGAATGCAACGGAACGATCCGCTACGTGGACATTGCGGAAGAGTAAGCGGGGGATCCTATGAATATACTGGAAAACAGCCGGGTGTACCGGTTCCTGGCAGGGATATGGCTGACGCTGTATCGAAGCTGGGATCACAGCCTTCTGGGGGCGATTTCCAGAGGGCTGAGCGAAAGCTATGAAACATCGCTTTCGGCCCGCCTGTGGAACGGCTTCTGCTCCGTGGAGAATCCCGGCCCGTCGTCGGCCTGGGCCCGTTTGTGGAGCCGCATCCGCAGTTTTTGGGAATCCATGGGTGAGATCCTGTCCCACAGTCTGTTCTATCGGATCGTGATCTGGTTTCGGGATCTGTACCTGAAGCTGACGGAGACCAGTCTGGTCTTCCGCCAGATCAATCGGCTCAGCCTCCATCAGTGGGTACTGGTGGTCTTCGCCGCCTACCTGCCCATGGAGTATGTGATCCGCGACCTTCTGGGCCTCAGTCTGTTGGCTTCCGCCTGGGAAGAACTGTTCATCCTGGGGACAATGGTGCTGCTTCTGTGGCGCATCGGCCTGAAACAGACCAATACCATTGACCGCAGCACGCCGGTGGGCAGTCTGATCCTGCTGTTCATGGCGGTAGGCTTTCTGCTGATGAACCTGATTCAGCCCAACCCGTCCATTGCGATGGCGGGATTGCGGGCCCAGGTGGAATACATGGTCTGGTTCTTTCTGATCCTTCACCTGATCGAGGATGACAGAGATTTTCGCATTTTATACGGAGCCTTTGCGGCGGTGGTCTTCCTGCTGTCGCTGCACGGCATCTATCAGTACATCATCGCCGTTCCCATTCCTGCCGGCTGGGTCAGCCAGACGGAGGTAGGTGTCCGGACCAGAGTGTTCTCCCTGACGGGAAGCCCCAACATCTTCGGGTCTCTCCTGGTGATGGGAGCGCCCATGGTGGCATCGCTGATGTACTATTGTAAGAAACCCTGGGCCAAGATTCTGGCTCTGTGCGCTACGGGTGCCATGTGCCTGTGCCTGCTGTTCACCTTCTCCAAGGGAGCATGGCTGGGCATCGTACTGGCGGTAATTCTGTTCTCCCTGTTCCTGGACAAGCGTTTGTTGGCCGTCATGGGAGCGGCCATCGCGGCGGTTTTGGTACTTGTTCCGTCGGTGACCAACCGCATCACCTATCTGTTCACGTCCGACTACGCACAGGCGTCCGCCGTAGGCGGCCGTTCGCTGCGCTGGGAGACGGGCTGGAATCTGCTGCACGACAACAATCCCTGGCTGGGCTTTGGACTGGGGCGGTTCGGCGGAGCGGTTGCCATGAACAATCAGATTCTGGACAAGACGGAGGAGTTCAGCTACTTCTACATGGACAATTACTACCTGAAGACCATGGTGGAGATGGGCTATATCGGCATCATTTTCTTCATCATCCTGCTGGCCGGTCTTCTGATCTGGGGCATCCGCGCCATCTATCAGAGCGATTACGGGTTTGTGAGGGATAAGAAGCTGGATCCGCTGTTCCGTAACGCGGGGAATATCAAGGTTCTGGCGGTGGGAATTTACGCCGGACTGATGGGCGTACTTTTGCACTGCTACTTTGAAAACATTTTTGAGGAGCCGTATATGATGGCGTATTTCTGGGGGTTGGCAGCGACACTGATGTACGCCGGCTTCTTCCGAAAAAATGCAAAAAAAGTCTGAGTGGGTCTCCGATTCTTCGGGTAAATATGTTATAAGATAGGTGATAATGCGCCGAGGTAGCGCAAATTTCCACTGAGAAGGGAGAATAAAACATGTTAGATAAGAAAGTTGCAGAACTGTTAAACACACAGATCAATAAGGAATTCTATTCCGCATATCTGTATCTGGATTTTTCGGTTTATTATGAAGAAGAAGGTCTGGACGGCTTTGCCAACTGGTACAAGATCCAGGCGCAGGAAGAACGGGATCACGCGATGCTGTTCTTACAGTACTTACAGAACAACGGTGAAAAGGTAACGCTGGACGCCATCGCAAAGCCGGATAAAGAACTGAAGGACAAGATGGATCCGCTGCAGGCTGCTCTCGCACACGAACGCTACGTAACCAGCCTGATCCACGACATTTACGAAGCCGCTTACGATAAGAAGGACTTCCGCACCATGCAGTTCCTGGATTGGTTCGTCAAGGAACAGGGCGAAGAAGAAAAGAATGCCGAAGACATGATCAAGAAGATGGAGCTGTTCGGGAGCGATGCCAAGGGTCTGTACATGCTGAACAGCGAAATGGCCAGCCGCGTATATTCCGCACCGTCTTTCGTTTTAGACTAAGAGCGTTCCGCTTTGGCGGAGAAAACGATGAACGAAAAAAGCCCGCCGATACCGTCAGGTGTCGGCGGGTTTTTGTGTGAGCGGCATTTCCTCGAAGAACAGGTCGATTTTATCCTGAACGTCGGTGTGTTTCAGGTGGACCAGACTGAATTCCCGGACGATGGGTTCGCCCTGGATGCTGAATTTTTCGATCTGGGGGTCGCTGTCGGCCAAAACGTTGTAGACGAAAGAGACACCGAAGCCTTCTTTCACCAGATCCAGAATCAGCTTGAAGCTGGAGATGCAGATGTGGTTTCGGAAGCGATCAAGAGATTCGTTGTAGCCCTGCAGCTTCTGTTCCAGGATGGCGCGGGTGCCGGAGCCTTCTTCCCGGTGGATGATGGTTTCGGTGAGCAGCTCATCGATGGTGATTTCCCGACCGGAGAAAGGATGGCCCTTCCGACAGATGCCCACGAAGGGCTCGTGACGGAGACACCGGCTGGCGAAGTGTTTCTTATCGAAATAGCCTTCCACGATGGCGAAGTCCAGCTGATTTTCTTCCAGCAGCTTCAGCAGGTGTTCGGTGTTGTCCACGATCAGCGTCAGAGCATTATCCTTGTCAGAGAGATACCGATGGATCTGTTGGGTGATGACATAGTCGCCGATGGTTTTGGTGGCGCCGATCTTCAGCTGGCGGACGCCGCCTTCCCGCAGCTTCTGCTGGATGGCTTCTTCATGATATCGCATGGCCCGGGCGTATTCTTCCAAAAGGGAAGCGGCTTCGGTCTTGATGAGATGTCGGTTTTCATAGGTGAACAGGCGACACTGGTAGTTTCGTTCCAGAAACTGAATGTGCTGTGTGACGGCGGGCTGGGACATGTGAAGGAGCTCCGCTGTTTCGCGGTAGTTCATCACGTCGCACAGCGTCAGAAAGGTATCGATTCGATGGTCTAACATGAGGGCACCTCAATAATAAAATATAATCAAACGATAAATAAATGATAAATTGATTTTATCACTCTTTCCGTGGTATAATCAAGCCAATCAATCATTTTACATGTTTTTTTCAGGGACACAGTCAAAGGAGTCAGAACTATGAATGTTATTGTCATCGGAGGCGTAGCTGCCGGAACGAAAGTAGCGGCCAAACTGAAGAGACAGGATCGCACCGCTCAGGTGACGATTTATACCAAAGGTCAGGACATTTCCTACGCCGGATGCGGTCTTCCCTATTACGTAGGTGGAAGCATCGAAACGAGAGAAGAACTGATCGTCAATACGCCCCAGAAGTACACGGGACTCACCGGCGTTGACGTGAAGACAGGGATGGAGGCTGTCGGCGTGGATGCGGTCGGTAAGACCGTTACCTTCCGTACGATCGAAGGCATGGAAGAGAAGGTAAGCTACGATAAGCTGATCATCGCCACCGGTGCGGTTCCTTTTGTACCGCAGGTTCCGGGAACGGATCGGCCCGGCGTGTTCACCATGAGAACGCCAGACGATGCCGTGGGATTGAGAGATTATGTGGATCGGAACGGTTGCAAGAGTGCCGTGGTCGCAGGTGCCGGTTTCATCGGTCTGGAGATCGCAGAAAACCTCATGGCTAAGGGCCTGAAGGTGACGGTAGTGGATATGGCTCCTCAGGTGATGCCCAACCTGTTCGACAGAGAAATGGCGGACTACATTCGCCGTCAGCTCCAAAATCGGGGGATTCGCGTGATTACCGGTGCGGCTCTGGAAGAGATTACGGCTACCGGAATCAGAACCGGCGTAGGCTCCTTTGACGGTGACGTGGTGGTCATGGCCATCGGCATCCGTCCGGCCACGGCGTTCCTGGAAGGCTCCGGGCTTGCGATGAACCGCGGAACCATCGTGGTGGACGACCATCAGAGAACGAATCTGGAAGACGTTTATGCCGTAGGCGACTGCGCCCAGGTTTACAACCGCATCACCGGACAGGGCCAGTGGTCCGCCATGGGTTCTACCGCCAACCTGACCGGCCGCTGTCTGGCCAAAAACCTGACCGGCGTTGACGCCGTTTACGGCGGTTGCCTGGGAACCGGCGTCGTTCGCCTTGCCGCGGATCTGAATGCCGGTCGCACCGGTCTCACCGAAGAACAGGCCAAGGACTGTGGATTCGACGCCGTTTCCGTCACCGTAGCAACCAACGACAAGCCGGAATATTATCCGGGCGCCGATGTTTTTGTGACCAAGCTGATCGTTGACAGAGCGACGCATCGTCTGCTGGGACTGCAGGTGCTGGGCGGCGGAGCCGTGGACAAGATGGTGGACATCGCTGTTACCGGTATTTCCATGAAGGCTGTTTTGGAGGATTTCGATACCATGGACTTCGCCTATGCACCGCCCTTCTCCACGGCCATCCATCCCTTCGTTCAGGCCTGCTACGCTCTGGAAAACAAGATCTCCGGCGCCTTTGAGACCTTCACGCCGGCCGAATACGCCGCAGGCGATGCCAAGGGCTACAAGGTGATCGACGTACAGCCCAAGGCGACCATTCCCGGCGCCAAGTGGGTGGATCTGGGAACGGTGACCGGCCCCATCGAAGGACTGGATAAGGACGAGAAGCTGCTCCTCGTCTGCGCCAAGGGCCGGAGAGGCTACATGCTGCAGAATCGTCTGAAGGCCTTCGGATATACCAATACGCGAGTACTGGAAGGCGGCGCTACTGTCAATGTGATCAAGGTGGTATTTGAAGGAACTCTGCCTCCGTCCGAGATCAAGAGAGTCAAGGGCCTGGGATGCTTACAGGACAAGACGAAGCCTAACACCTTCAACGTCCGCGTCATCACCAGAAACGGAAAGATCACGGCTGACGAACACCGCGCCGTAGTGGATGCGGCGGAACGGTTCGGCAGCGGCGCGATTGCCATGACCACCCATCTGACGCTGGAAATTCAGGGCGTTCCCTATGAAAACATCCAGCCGCTGATCGACTTCCTGGGCGAGCACGGCCTGTTGACCGGCGGTACCGGTTCTCTGGTGCGCCCCATCGTTGCCTGCAAGGGTACCACATGTCAGTACGGTCTGTTGGACAGCTACGGTCTCAGCGACAAGCTGCATGAGCTGTTCTATCTGGGATATCACGATGTCACTCTGCCCCACAAGTTCAAGATCGCCGTGGGTGGCTGCCCCAACAACTGCGTAAAGCCGGATCTGAACGACCTGGGTATCATCGGCCAGAGAGTTCCCATGATCGATTATGCCAAGTGCCGCGGCTGTGCCAAGTGCCAGGTGGAGAACAGCTGTCCCATCAAGGTGGCAAAGGTGATGGACGGAAAACTCAGCATCGATCCCAACGAATGCAACAACTGCGGCCGCTGCAAGGGCAAGTGCCCCTTCGGCGCTCTGGAAGAATATGTGAACGGCTACAAGGTCACCATCGGCGGACGCTGGGGTAAGAAGGTAGCGCACGGCATTCCTCTCCGCAAGGTATTCACCTCCGAGGAAGAGGTCATCGCCGTGGTAGAACGGGCCATCCTGTTCTTCCGCAACGAAGGTAAATCCGGCGAACGGTTCGCCGATACCATCTGCCGCCTGGGCTTCGACTACGTGGAAGAAAAGCTGCTGAGCAGCGATATCGACAAGAGCGAGATTCTGACCAAGGACGTCAAGGGCGGAGCAACCTGCTAATTGACAGAAAATACGGAGCGGTCGTGGAAGCGACCGTTCCTTTAAAACGTACTGCGCTTCGGTGAGGAAAGGTTTCTTCGACGGAGCGCTTTTTTTTACATCGCATTTTTTCTGGTGGTAGTGCAACGATACTCAAACAATGCTTTAGTCGATTCCGAAATAGTCTGGTTGATCAAGTGCATTCGTGTGATTAAAAGAGCGCTTTTAAACTTGAATTGTCAAATCAAGTGCAACGATTTTGAATAATAGACTTCATAAGGGGTTAGGTACCCCAGGCATTTCCTTGGTCGCTTGTTCAGCTCATCCACTTTGCTTTGTATATACTCATCGCTGTACTTTGAAAGATCATCACCTTTTGGAAAGTACTCGCGAAGAAGGCCATTGGTATTCTCGTTCGTCCCACGGTCCCACGGATGCCGAGGCTTAGGGAAATAGAACTGCACACCATTGAAAGCTTCTGTGACCTCGGCATGTTTAGCAAATTCCTTGCCTCTATCCGGAGTTATGGAATATAGAGGCTGTCCCTTGAGGCACTTGATCATCACATCACGAACGCAGTCAGAGGCTCTCTTCTCAGCACGTCGGCACAGAAGTATTCTGCTTTTCCGGCCTGCCAGCGTAACGAGACAGTTACCGTTCTGGGATCCGGATACGGTATCGCCCTCCCAGTCCCAGATACGACTTCGATTATTGGCCTCTTCGGGACGATCTTTAAGATCATTGCTGATGACGATCTTGCCACGCTTTTCAACGTGATCATTGGTATGACGAGTCTTACCTCTGTGCCTGAGTTTCCGTATAGCGCCTCGGTTACCAGCGGAGCTGCGCTCTTCCGGGGTGTCGAACAGCCCAGCATATATACCTCTATATATGGTTGTATAGCTTATGCTGATGTCCGAATGCTCTTGCTTGAGTCTACCCGCAATCTGCTCCGGCGACCATTGATGCTCAAGAAATTTCTCTTGAACAAGCTTGAAGATATTGGGATCAGACAACTTCGTCTTGCGACGGCATCGGATACGGCGATTGCAGTATGCAGCCTGTGCAGCTATGGCAGAATACTCTCCATCGATATTATTGCGAGATAGTTCACGTGAGATCGTGGACTTGTTTCTACCTATTTTACTGGCTATATACGTTATTGAATGATTCTGTGAGCGTAATACAAGTATCTTTTCGCGCTCTTCTGGTGTAATATGTTTATAATGACTCATAGTACCTCCTGGTATGTGGACGTCTTCGCAAACACCATTGTACCAGACTATGGGTCATTATTTAATTGTTGCACTTAGATTATAAATTCAAGCTATACAGGGGGATTGGCAAGCACCTTCTCGACGAAACGGAGTATATCTTCATAATAAATATAGGTATCTTCGGAAACATGAGAAAAGGTAGACTGAACCCTATGAGTCGTCTATTTGCAATTGACGATAATATCGTTTAAAAAAATAATCAGATTAGACGAAAAACTATAATGGGATATTCAAGATATTGTGGCTTTTCGAAAAAAGCGATATTTTTAATATAAATAAGAATGGAAAGAGAGAAAGAAAAGGAGGAGAATAATATGGAAAATCGAATTGTGACGAATGAATTATTGAATCAATTTGCGCAGTATTTGTTTGAAGAGGAGCGGAGTGAAGGAACAGTAGAGAAATACAAAAGGGATATGAAGGCATTTCAATTGTGGCTGAATGGGAACGAAGTAACACAGGAGAAGATACAGAATTGGAAAGAAGTGCTGTTGGAGAAAGGGTTAAAGCCGACTACGATCAATGCCAAGTTAGCTGCCTTGAAAGTATTTTGCAGATGGGCCAATTGGATGGAAATCAAAATAAAGGTTCTAAAGCTGCAGAGACCAATCTTTCGGGAACATCAAAAGGAGTTAACTCGTGATGAATACCGTCACTTATGTGCCACAGCACAAACACAGGGAAAAGAACGGCTGGCACTAGTAATGGAAGTGATTTGCGGGACAGGAATCCGCGTCAGTGAACTCCGTTATATAACTGTGAAAGCGATTAAGGAAGGGAAAGCAGAAATTCGGCTAAAAGGAAAAGTTCGAACCATCCTCCTTCCAGGGAAATTGTGCCATAAATTAATGAAATTCGCAAAGAGAAAGAATATTGTCGAGGGAGAAATTTTCATCACGCGAACAGGGAGATCATTGTCAAGAAAGCAAATTTGGGCCGAGATGAAAGCGCTCTGTGAAGTCGCAGGAGTAGAGCCGTCTAAAGTATTTCCACATAATCTACGACATCTGTTCGCCGTTTGCTTTTATAAGGCGTGCAGAGACGTGGTAAAGCTGGCTGATATCTTGGGACATTCCAACGTGGATACAACACGGATTTATCTAATTTCTAGCGGTTTAGAACATGCGAGAATACTGGAACAATTGGAGCTGATATTCTGAGGTGATCGCATTTTTAGTACAAAAATAGACAGAATCATTCTTTTGTCACAAATCGATGCAGAATTGTTTTGTAAAAATAATCATTTAAATACGTAATAAATAAAATTGGGCCAATAAATTCCATTTATTTACGGCCTATTTGTTATGCTTATAATCATTAAATTAACTTGAAC
>JAGATO010000033.1 GCA_017621195.1 Bacillota bacterium
AAGAGGGAAGAGACGGAGGCGTCGCCATGGAAGTGAAGGCAGTCGGCGCGGTACTGCTGCTGTTGGGCTGTACGGCCATGGGAATAGGGAAGTCGGGAAAGCTGTATCTCCGGGAAAGGCGCCTTCGCGACCTGCAGGAACTGCTGCAGGCGCTGCGAACGGAGATCCTGTACCGGCAAACGCCTCTGGAACAGGCGATGACCGGCTCCGCGTTATGCGTAGAAGGCGGAGGAAAAGCGTTCTGCCAGCTGTTTCAGAGCCGCTCGGAGCTGTTCTGCTGGGAAGGCTTCGACCGATGCTGGGAGGAGTGCTGCGACGCTTTTTTCAGCGACGGCGTATCGCGATACAGGGACAGGGAGGTATGGCTACGGTTGGGGAGACAGCTGGGGCACGGCGGTCTTTCTCAGCAGGAGGCCGCGTTGGATCACTGTGATTTTCAGCTGCAGGGACTGGAACAGGAAGCGGCGGAGGAACGGAAGAGTCGCGGGCGCATGTACGTAACCGTAGGAATCTGCTGCGGCGTGTTTCTGAACGTGCTCCTTCTCTGAACAGAACAGGACATACTCCGAAGTCCTCTCACATATATATGGGTTAGGACAACCTGATGCGGAGAAAAGGGGGAAAGATACAGATGACATTCGATGTGGACATCATATTTAAAATCGCAGCCATTGGCATTATCGTAGCCGTCCTGAGCCAGGTCCTGATCCGGGCCGGACGGGAGGATCAGGCCATGATGACAACGCTGGCCGGAATCCTTGTGGTGCTGTTTCTCATCGTGCAGATGATCTATGAATTCTTTGAAACGGTCAAGGCCATGTTTCAGTTTTAGAGGGGATCACGACAATGGAACTATCCATTCTGACGGTGGCCTCCCTGGGCCTTCTGGGGCTTTGTCTCACATTGATGGTACGAAATTTGAACCGGGAAATGGCCGTTCTCATCTCCGTGGTCACATCCCTTCTGCTGTTGATGTACGCCCTGTATTCCATGAGGTCTATTCTGGAATTCCTGTCGTCGTATTTTCGGATCATCAGCGGCGGCGGCCTGTATTTCTCCATCCTGGTCAAGGTTCTGATCACCGCATATGCAGCGGATTTTACGGCACAGCTCTGCCGCGATGCCGGAGAGAACTCCATCGCATCGAAGGTGGAACTGGCAGGAATAGTGGTGATCTTTACCGTGGCATCTCCCGTCATTTTATCGGTGATGGAACTGGTAGCCCGTCTGATCACACCATAGGAGAAAGAAAATGGACTACGAGAATATGATTCTGCAGCAGCTGGAAGGTATGGATCTGGACAGCCTCTACGAAATGGCGGGACTGGTTCGGGACAGCACCGGCGTGTCCTTTCTCACAGGACTGAAGGAATTCGTTTTCGGCATTGTGACCGGCTCCATATCTTTGGAATCGGAGCCGCTGCTTCGGGAAGCGATGCAGCTGTTCTTTTTCCAGGTTCAACAGAGCCTTTCCACCTGCGCCGCCGTGCTGGCCGTCTGCATCCTGTCCGGCGTGATGAACAGCGTGGCAGATTCCTTCGGAAAGCAGACCGTATCCAGAGTCGCCGACACGATCTGTCTTCTGGTGGTGGCAACCATCTGTACCCGGGATTTTATCGCTTCGTACCAGTACTGTCGCGATCAGATGGACATGATGATCGTAGCGGTGCAGTCCCTGTTTCCCGTGATCCTGCCGCTACTTCTTGCTTCTGGCAAGGCCGTAGCAGGTACCATACTCAATCCGGCGATCCTGGGCGTGATCGCCATGATCGCCACCGTCATGGACAGCTGGATCCTTCCGGCGGTATTCTTATCCTGCGCTCTATGCATCATCGGCCGTATGGCGGATCAGAGCTTTCTCAATCGGGCAGGAAAGCTGATGAAGGATGTGATCGTCTTCGCTGTGGGATTGACGGTCACGGTTCTCTCCGCTTTTACCACGCTGCAGGGAACCGTGGGAAAGACGGCGGATTCGCTGATCATGAAGACGGCCCGGTTTTCCGTGGACAATTTCATACCGCTGATCGGAGGCTTCGCCGCCGATTCCATGGACATGGTGGTCAGCTGTACCGCAGCTATCAAAAACGCCATCGGGCTGTGGGGTGTCCTGCTTCTGCTGGTTCTTCTGATCTTTCCGCTGATCAAGCTGGCGGCGGTTATTTTTGTGTATCGGGCGGCTTCCGTGCTTGCCGAAGCGCTGACGGAAAAGGTGATCGCGTCCTGTCTGGACGACATCGCCTCTGCGGTGACTACGCTGGCCGTTCTCTATACGCTGATGGGGATTCTGTTCATCGTATTCGTCAGCGTTCTGGTAGCGCTTTCGTGAAAGGAGGAGAAACGTGGAGTGGTTTCGCAGCATCGTCTTATTTACGGCAGCCATCGGGTTTGCCCGATGGATCACGCCGGGCGGCACCTTTGAACCGTATCTCAAGTTCATCGTTTCACTGCTGACGCTGGCCGTCATCCTGTCACCGCTTCTGGCGGAAGAGGAACTGGCCGTCTGGCAGGGAACAGCGTCGCTCCCGACGGTAACGCAGGAGACCTGGGCGAAAGAGACGGAAAAGATACAGGCCGTACAACAGCTGCAAATTCGGGAGGTCCTGGCTCGCCGCATCGCGCAGGAAGCGGAAACTCTGCTTCGAGATGATTTTCCTGGCATAACGGAGAAGGATATCGAAGTATACATACAACAGGAATCCCTGGAAAGCGGAGCTTCCCTGCCCTGCATCGTCACCGTCCATACGGAGGAAACGGACAGGGCGGAAGACATTCGACAGCAGCTGCAGTCCGGACTGCGGCTGCCGCAGTCACAGATCCGGATCAAAGGAAAGGAGAGCACGGATGGATAAGGGATTTCTGCACATATTGACGGAGAAGAGAACATTTTACGGTCTGCTGGCCATCGTCACCGTATCGGCGATGCTCCTTTTGAGCGCCGATATTTTTTCCCAGAGCCGTGACGGAAGGCGACAGATCGTCGATGAAGACGGCGGGGAGGAACTACCGGTGGCCGGTCAGTGGAAGACGGAAGAAGAGCTTCGATTGCAGCAGATGCTGTCGGAGATCGCCGGTGTAGGGGAGAACCGGGTCATGATCACCTGGAAGGAGACGCCGGAAGCGGTGTCGGTCTTTTCCTCAGGCGAAACGCATCGAAGGCTGCAGGGTGTGATCGTGGCAGCGGAAGGGGCTTCCAACGCTTCCGTAAAGCTCTCCATCATCGAAGCGATAGCCGCCGTCTACGGTGTTCCCACATCCAGCGTCATGGTGTTTCCATTAAAACAGTAAGGGGGATTGAAAATGAGGTCTTTTGATAAAAAGAAGATAGCGGTTTTGAGCGCCATGCTGGTGATGATCCTGTGCGTCGGTGCCATCAATCATCGACTGTCCGTCCAGGAGGATCTGTCCGTTTCGGCAGGCTATGAGGACTACGAGCTGAGCCAGCTGGAACACGACGGCGAAGTCCTGGTGGACAGCATCAATGTAACGGCGCTTCCCGGAGAATCGGACGGATCGGGAGATTCGGAGCAACCCGCCTCCGGCGACAGTCAGATCGTCACGTCGGACAACGTAGCGGAATTGGAAAACGCAGATACGTACTTCGGTGAGGTCCGCGCTTCGGTGACCATGGATCGCAACGAAATCATTTCCATGCTGACCGAGGTGATCAACGAGTTGCCCGACGGGACGGAAAAGAACAATGCCACTCAACAGAAGCTGAAGATCATCGACTACATGAACAAGGAGAACGAAATCGAAAGCCTCATTGAAAACAAGGGCTTTTCGGAAGCTCTTGTCATCATCACGGACACTTCTGTCAACATTTCCGTCAAGAAGCAGGAATTATCCCAGGCCGATGTGGCGAAGATCATGGATATCGCCATACGTGAAACGGGACGAAAGGCGGAGGAAATCGTCATTCAAAGTAAATTTTAGGTATGGTGCAATTGTTTCTTCCTAAAATATCTGGTATAATGTTCGAGAGGTAACAGATATGGGAACGAACCACGAAGACAAGACAAAAGAAAACCGCATTACGGAAGAAGTTTTCCTGAGCTGCGTAGCGAAAGCCGCCATGAATACGCCGGGTGTCTATTCTCTGGCGGAGCGGCTGGGCGCCAGCCTTTCCAAAAACCTTCTGGGAAAGACCTCTCTGAGAAAGGGAATCAAGGTCAGTCGGGGAGAAAAAGGCCCCATCGTGGATATCTTTGTCGTGGTTCAATACGGTGTGCACATTCCCGATGTGGCCTTCAATATTCAGAGCAATGTGAAAGGGGCGCTGCGAAAGGAGATGGAGCTGAAAACCGAAGCGGTCAACATCCACATCAACGGCGTCCATACCACAAAGGATAAAGCGTAAATCGACAACAACGGAGGATGCAATGCGCAGAAGCGAAGCGAGAGAACATCTGATGCAGATGCTTTTCGAAATGGAAGTACAGGGAGATTACAGTCAGGAGGCCCGGGAGAGATTCGAAGCCAATTTCCTCGAATCGTCGGGGCAGAGAGAATATATGGATCGCATGTTCGGGGTCTTCACGGATCATCTGGAGGAGATCGACCGGACGCTGGAGGAGTCTTCAGATCGCTGGAAGCTGTCCCGACTGGCGAAAGTGGATCTGGCTATCCTGCGCGTAGCAGCGGCTGAACTGCTGTACATGGATGACATTCCCGATTCCGCTTCAATTAACGAAGCCATCGAACTGGCGAAGAAGTTCGGAGGCGATGACTCCGGGCGATTCATCAACGGCGTACTGGGTAAGGTCGCCAAGGTGAAGCATGCAGATGACTAAGGATCTGGTTCTCGGCATCGACACCAGCAATTACACCACGTCCGTCTCTCTGACGGACCGTGCACAAAACCCAATCGAAGACAGACGCGTGTTACTGCGCGTAAAGGAGGGCGAACGAGGGCTACGGCAATCCAACGCCCTTTTTCAGCATCAGGAAAATCTGCCGAAGCTGCTGCACGAAATCCTGCCGGTCTACCGCGATCGTATCGCAGCCGTCACCGTCAGCAGCCGACCGCGGCCGGTGGAGGGGTCATACATGCCCGTCTTTCTGGCCGGCTGTCAGACCGGTAGAATTCTTTCTGATGCTTTTGGCGTTCCTTACTTGGAATTTTCCCATCAGGAAGGTCACCTGAAGGCAGCTTCGTTCCAGAGCAGTCTGCGCTGGAAGGAGCCGTATCTGGCCTGGCATCTGTCCGGCGGAACGTGTGAACTCCTACTGGTGAGCTCCGACGGGATCACCATTTTAGGAGGCTCGCTGGATATTTCCTTCGGACAGCTTCTGGACCGCCTGGGCGTTGCCATGAAACTGCAGTTCCCCTGCGGCGCACAGCTGGATCGGATGGCTCTCGACTTGGCTGACGGGAACGAAACGAGGAAGGGCAAGGTCTGCCGCCTCTTCAAGCCCATCGCCAGAAAGGGGTTGGAATTCAATCTGTCCGGCCTGGAGACTCAGGCCCTTCGCCTGTTGGAACAGGAGGATATTTCCCGGGAAGCCATCGTTCTTCAGATCTTCGAGGATATGACGGACTGCCTCTACAGGATCACCGCGGAGGCGGCGGAACGGACCGGAGCCTCTCAGGCGCTGTTTACCGGCGGCGTTTCCGCCAGCCGGTTTCTTCGTCAGCGATGGAAGGCGAAGGAGGCCTCATCTTTCCGATCGGGCTTTGTTACGGTCTTCGGCGATCCGCGTTATTCGCCGGACAACGCCGTGGGGACGTCGCTGTTAGGAGGGGAGAGCTTATGGGGTTAAAACCGGTTACTGTCAGCCGCTTAAACGCATACATGAAGCGAATTCTTCAGTCCGATCCCATTCTGAGCAATGTATCGGTCATCGGAGAAATTTCGAATCTGAAATATCACAGCTCCGGACACGTCTATTTTACACTGAAGGACGCCACAAGTAAGATCAACTGCTTTCTGCCACTGGAACAGAGGCGTCATCTGCGTTACGAGCTGGATAACGGCATGGAGATAACGGCCAGCGGTTTTATCTATCTGTACGAAAGGGGAGGAAGCTATTCCCTGAACATAAATAACATCGAAGTGGCGGGACTGGGAGATCTGCAGATCGCCTTCCAGCAGCTGAAGGACAAGCTGGAACGGGAGGGCCTGTTCGATCCGAGGTTCAAAAAGGTGCTGCCGCCCTTTCCTCACAAGGTGGCCGTCGTGACTTCCGCCACGGGCGCTGCCGTACGTGACGTGATCAAAATCATCACGGAACGCAATTCCCTGGTAGATATTCTGGTCTGTCCCTGTCTCGTTCAGGGGCCGGGCGCGGCCATGGACATCGCCCGAAGCATCGAAGCGATCAACGCCAGCTGTCCCGATGTGGATGTGATGATCGTTGGCCGCGGCGGCGGTTCCATGGAGGAACTGTGGGCATTCAACGAAGAAGTGGTTGCCAGAGCAATCTTCCTGTCGAAGATTCCGGTGATCTCCGCGGTGGGTCACGAGACGGACTTCACCATCGCAGACTTCACGGCGGACAGGCGGGCCGAAACGCCCACGGCAGCGGCGCAGATGGCCGTTCCGGACGTGTCGAATATGAAGCTGGACATGGAAGAGCGGAAGCGTCAGCTGAACGCCGGGCTGCAGAGAACCATGCGTGTAGCTCAGCTGCGGCTGCAGCAGTGGTCGCCACAGCGCATGAAGGAATCCCTGCTGACCAGGGTGGAACGTTCGCGCCACCGGGCGGAGAGCAGCGCTCAGCAGCTGCGCATGAAGATGGATCAGAAGCTTCACGGAAACGAGATGAGGCTGGCCCAACTGGAACGGCAGCTGCAATTGAAGAACCCCTTCCTGATCTTGGAACGGGGCTGTGGAATCGTTATGGATGAAAACGGGACGAGCATTCGCTCCGTTTCCGATACGGAACCGGGTCAGAAGATCCGCGTTCGTTTAACCGACGGTACGCTGTACTGCGACATCACCGATGTGGAATCTGTGGAAGGAAGGGAAAACCAATGAATCGAAAGGAAAAGGAACTGAGCTTCGAAGAAGCTATGGCCGGACTGGGAAGCGCCGTTCAGGCTCTGAACCGGGAGGATACTCCGCTGGATGAAGCGATCGCGAAATATGAAGAGGGCGTTGCGTACTACAACAGATGCAATGAGATCCTTTTGGAAGCGAAACAGAAAATTCAGCAGTTCGATAAAGAAACGGGAGAAATCAAGGAGTTTTAGCAGGGAGGTTACGCGGATGACCAATGTTGAGTATCTCAGATTGAAGGACATGGTAGAAGATAATTTAGTCGATTTTCTGCCAGAGGTTGACCATAAGAGTATTACGTTACATGACGCCATGGCTTACAGTCTCAGCGCCGGAGGAAAACGGCTGCGGCCGGTGCTGCTGCTGGCCACTTGCGAAATGTTCGGGATGAAAGCAAAGGAGGCGCTGCCCTACGCCTGTGCCATCGAATACATTCACACCTATTCCCTGATCCACGATGATCTTCCCGCCATGGACGACGATGATCTGCGTCGCGGAAAACCCACCAATCACAAGGTCTTCGGAGAAGCTATGGCCATACTGGCGGGAGATGGTCTCCTGCATTCCGCTTTTGAAGTCATGACGAAGGACATGCTGATGTATTTTGACAATCCGGAGAAACTGCAGCACCGGGCTCACGCTTGCTACGAGATTGCCAAGGGCTGCGGCGTTCGCGGCATGGTGGGCGGACAGGTTGCGGATATCGAATCGGAGAACAAGCAGTGCTCCCGGGAGATGTTGGATTACATTCATCTGAACAAAACCGCAGAGCTGATCAGTGCGGCGATTCTGGGCGGTGCGGCTCTGGCTGGCGCATCTTTAGAGGAACGTCAGACGCTGGGAAACTACGCAGAAGCCCTGGGGCTGGCATTTCAGATCGTAGACGACTATCTGGACGTCTGCGGCGATGAAGCCCAGATGGGAAAGCACACCGGTTCCGATGCAAGAATGAACAAATCCACCTATCCGGCACTGTACGGAATCGAGAAGACTGTGGAGCGAGCCAACGAACTTCTGGATCGGGCGGAGGCACTGATGGCGCCGTATTACGATGAAGCCGAAGTGTTCAATGCCGTAACGGAGGAATTGCGTTCTCAGTTAAAATAAATGTCACAGAAAAGGAACGAGTATGAAACAGCAATTACAGGACGGTCGGTTTCCGGAAGCTCTGAAAACCATGGACGAAAAGCAGCTGCAGCTGCTGTCCTATGAAATTCGCGAATACATTCTGGATACGGTATCGAAGACGGGAGGCCATCTGGCCTCCAATCTTGGCGTGGTGGAATTGACCATCGCTCTTCACACCGTCTTCGACAGTCCAAAGGATAAAATCATCTACGATGTGGGCCATCAAAGCTACATCCACAAAATTCTCACGGGACGCAAAGATGCCCTGAAGACCATCCGCACCATGGACGGGATCAGCGGCTTTCCCAAGCGCTGCGAAAGCTCCCACGACATGTTCGATTCGGGACACAGCAGCACGTCCATTTCCGCGGCTGCCGGCTATGCCGCCGCCCGGGATCTGAAAGGCGAGGATTATTCCGTTGTAGCGGTGATCGGCGACGGAGCGCTGACGGGCGGCGTTGCCTATGAGGCTCTGAATTGCGCCGGTCATTCCGATTCGCCCATGATCGTGGTTCTCAACGACAACGAAATGTCCATCGGAAAGAACGTGGGCGGCATGTCGGATCACCTGAAGAAGCTGCGCACGTCCTCCGCTTATCTGGACTTCAAGAAAAAGATGAAGTCCACGCTGAAGAACATTCCCAGGGTAGGCAAAGGTCTTTATTCCGGAGTAGAACACCTGCGCGATTCAGGATGGCCTGGTAAAGGTGAACGGTCAGATAG
>JAGATO010000034.1 GCA_017621195.1 Bacillota bacterium
TATCTCATGAACGGCCGGTTGGAGCTGGAAAGCGCTCCCGGTCAGGGAACGACGGCAACCGTCATTCTTCCGGGGGGATTCTGTCGGGAAAAGAACGGATAGGAGATGAGAAGATGCGTGTCATTTACGTGGATGATGAACGACCGGCTTTGGACAATTTTCGGCTGACGGTTGCGGGGTTTCCGCAGATCGATCAGCTTCACCTGTTTTCGGATGGTCAGGCGGCCCTGGATTTCGCAATGGAAAATACGGTGGATGTGGCATTTCTGGATATGGAGATGCCGGGAATTCACGGCCCGGCTCTGGCGCCAAGCTGCGGGAGCTCCACTCCACCATGCGGGTGGTTTTTGTCACCGCCTTCAGCCAGTTCGCCATGGACGCCTGGAATCTGGATGCCACTGGCTACGTGCTGAAGCCATACACCGCCGAGGATATCCAAAACCAGCTGGCAAAGTGCTTCTATCGGCCTCTTCCCTCTCAGGGAATTGTGATCCGAACGATCCCCACGCTGGCAATTTTCGTGGAGGGAAAGGCGGTTCACATTTCCGGGCCCAAGCCTCGTGAGCTGTTCGCTCTTCTGGTGGATCGGGGCGACCGCGGGATTACCACGGGTGAGGGAATATCCTGTCTCTGGCCGGACCGCGCCAACGATACCCGTTCTCAGTCGCTGTTTCGCATGACCTACAAGCGGTTGACCGACGCTTTGGACGAAGCGGGAATCGGTCACATTCTGGCCTCCAAGGGAAACCGTCGCTATCTACGGGTGGAACAGGTGGACTGTGATCTGTACCGGATTTTGGCCGGGAATGTGCAGGCGGCTCAGAAGTACAACGGCGCATATCTGGAGGAATACTCCTGGTCGGAAAGCAGAAACGGACAGCTGCATAGGATGCTGTTGTCACAATGGTAAAGGGAAAAAAGGACGGTTCACGGAGGTGAACCGTCTTTTTTTGTAATGGTTACGCTAAAATGTGCGTCAGGTGAGCCAGGCGGCAGCCGGTTTCCGTCAGCAATCGCGGTGCGTCGCTCATACATTCCTCCAGGCTGATGGGGCCGGTGGCGATGGAGGTCATGAAGTCGATGCCGCAGCCGTGGGCTACTTCGTAGCCGTTTCCCAAGGTTCCGGCCACGGCGATGACGGGGATGTGAGGCAGGGCGGCTTTCGCCCGGGCAGCCACACCAGCGGGGACTTTTCCGAACATGGTCTGGCGATCGACGGCTCCTTCGCCGGTGATGACTAGGTCCGCACCGTCCAGCAGCGTTTCAAAGCGTACGGCGTCCAGGACACTGTCGATGCCGGAGCGGATCTGCGCTCCGCAGAAGGCCAGAAGCCCTGCGCCCAGTCCACCGGCTGCTCCGGCGCCGGGAACGTTGGCCACATCGCAGCCTAGATCCCTGGTGAGGACGGCAGCGTAGCGGGCCAGCGCCTGATCCAATTCCCGGACCGTCTGAGGGTCGGCTCCTTTTTGGGGGCCGTAGACGGCCGAGGCACCGTTGTGGCCGCAAAGGGGGTTGGTCACGTCGCAGGCCACGGTGATTTCACATTCCTTCAGCCGTGGGTCCAGTTCCGACACGTCGATGCGGTTCAGTCGGGCCAGCGCTGCGCCGCCGGGCGGCAGCGGGCGATTGTCGTCGTCAAGAAATTTTGCGCCCAGGGCGA
>JAGATO010000003.1 GCA_017621195.1 Bacillota bacterium
CCTGAGCACAGCAGAGCAAAGCCGGTTTGCCTCGCCGCCATGACGTCGGAATGATCGCCGAAGATGCACAGGGCATGGGTGGCCACCGTCCGCGCCGTCACGTGAAATACGCCGGGAAGCAGTTCCCCGGCGATTTTATACATATTGGGGATCATCAGCAACAATCCCTGAGATGCCGTGTAGGTGGTGGTCAGCGCACCGGCAGCCAACGCGCCGTGAACGGCTCCCGCCGCTCCCGCCTCGGACTGCATCTCCACCACCTTCACCTCCTGGCCGAACAGATTCTTCGCCCCGTGGGCTGCCATGTCATCCACCGTCTCGGCCATGGGCGAGGATGGCGTAATGGGATAGATGGCCGCAACGTCGGTAAACGCGTAGGACACGTAGGCCGCCGCACCGTTTCCATCCATGGTCTTTTTCGTCGTTTCCATAACAATCGTCTCCTTTGTTTCTCTTCTCCTTAGTATGACGATGTTATCGAAAACTATCCTTCATTTTACAGATTCGACAGATCCGCCGGATCCAGAGCGTAGACCCGCACAGCGTAACCCATCCGACCGTATTCCTTCGTCGCAGCGTTCACGTCACAGCTGAAGGCTTCACTGAAAATCACCGTCCGGCAATCCAGCTTCTCCGTCAGAAGCGGATAGCTGCGGCCCTTTCTGTCCCGCAGCGCGTAGCGGCCGCCGTCGCAGGCGCC
Source organism: Bacillota bacterium (assembly GCA_017621195.1). Taxonomy (GTDB): domain Bacteria; phylum Bacillota; class Clostridia; order Peptostreptococcales; family Anaerovoracaceae; genus RGIG446. The sequence continues at coordinate 701 of JAGATO010000003.1, forward strand.
CACGCCGTCTTTTGGTCCGCGACAGCCCGTGGCATCCCCGATAGGGCAGTGGGCGCTGATCATCAGCGGAATCCGTCCTCCGATCACCGTCTCGCCCTCCAGTCCGCACAGGTGTGGCAGTTCTTCCATGGGGTTGGGAAAGCCGTTGTCGAAGGCTTCGTGACATACCACCGCTCCCGCCAGCCCCTGGGCTTTCGCCCAGGCAAAATCGGCACTGTTGTACAGATTCAAGCCATAATCGCCATACAGCGAAATTCCGCAGTTCCGGAAGGCCCGAATCTGGCCCAGGTTGTTCACCGCAAGTCCCGCTCCCGGAACCTCCCGAATAGCCTCGACGATGGCCTCCCGATTCGCTTCGATGAATCGATGCTCTCTTCCCTGGGTGATGGACGGAAGCCAGGCGAATACCTGCTTTCCTTTCCGCACCAGCTCCTGCAGCTTCCGGCGTTTCTCCCCGTCCAAAAAGACCTGGTAGGAGACGTAGAACCGGTCAAAGTCGGCGGTTTGAGCCAGTGTCAGGCTCTCGTCGTCCGTCCGGAACAGGTACAGTGACCGACGACCTCTCTCCGGAAGCGCAGCGGCTCCTTCATCGCCTGCGTTCGCGTCGTCTACCCCTCCATCGTCCTCGTTCGCTGCGACGGTCATCCTCCGGGCAGCCTCGGTCAGCGTTTGTTCCCGGCGCTTCCGTGCGCCGTTCTTTTGCTCCGTCTCCCAGAGCTCCGTCAGCCGTTCCAACGCCTCCCTGCGCAGCTGGTTCAGCACCGACGCCCGAACCATGAGGTTTTCGTCGGCGATCAGCGTCA